>SVJT01000128.1 GCA_015068865.1 Oscillospiraceae bacterium
CATTTATGGGTAGCTAGTAGTAATTGCATGGCTGGCAGGCCAATAAAAAACGCACTTGTGCGTAGCCAGTAAAGGGTAGGGCTATGCCCGAAAATGAAAAACCACCCGCTATGCGGGTGGATATTTATTCACTTAAAAAATGAGAAAAAATGATTGACAAGGAAGTTTTTGTGTGATACAATATAATGTAGCCGCGTGTATGGGGTCTCAAATGATGAAAAGTCTACCTCAATGTGACAGCGAGCAAGGATGGAGGAGGTGCAAGTATGTACGCAATTATTAAAACAGGTGGTAAACAGTATAAGGTTAGCGAAGGTGATACCGTTTTCGTTGAAAAGCTGGGTCTCGAAGCTGATGCTGCTGTTACCTTTGACGAAGTTGTAGCCGTTGGCGAAGGCAGCGATTTAAAGATTGGTGCTCCTTTTGTTGAAGGCGCAAGCGTTACCGCTAAAGTTGTTAGCGAAGGTAAAGCTAAGAAAGTGATTGTTTTCAAGTATAAGCCCAAAAAGGGTTATGCTAAGAAGCAGGGTCACAGACAGCCTTACACCAAGGTTGTAATCGAAAAGATCAACGCATAATCGCATTATGATTACGATCAGTTTATTCAAAGACCAAAACCACAAAGTGAAAGGGTTTACGGTAGAAGGTCATGCAGGTTACGGTGAACATGGTACAGATATTGTCTGTGCAGCTGTGACTACAGTGACTATGACAACGGTAAACGGTTTAACGGATGTGGTGAACATTTCTTTAACGCCGGAAGTGCGGGAGGGTTTTCTTTCCTGTTCTTTGCCGGACAAACTTTCTGAGACAAAGCGCCGAGAGGCTGATGTGTTGTTAGAAAGTATGGTTCTGACATTGCAGAACTTAGTTTCGCAGTACGGTGAATATATCCGTCTGCAGGAAGAATAGACTGTTAGCGGCAGTTATGCCAGCATGTGCAACATCGGGTTGCACCTAAAAAAGGAGGTTATACCATGATTAAATTTGATATTCAGCTGTTTGCTCATAAAAAGGGTGTTGGTAGCACCAAGAACGGTCGTGATAGCGAAGCTAAACGTCTGGGTGTGAAGAAAGGCGACGGTCAGTCCGTTTTAGCCGGTAACATTCTGGTTCGTCAGAGAGGTACCAAAATTCATCCCGGTATCAACGTGGGCAAGGGCGGCGACGATACGCTGTTTGCTTTGATTGATGGTCAGGTTAAGTTCGAAAGAAAAGGCAAGAATAAGAAGCAGGTTAGCGTATATTCTGCATAAGTTAATGATAAAAGCCCATGCCGTTATGGTTTGGGCTTTTTTTTCTAAAATATTTGGACAAGGAGCTTGTCTGTATGTCGGTTTATGCCATTTCGGATTTACATTTGGGGCTTTCAAATGATAAGCCAATGGATATTTTCGGCGCGCGTTGGGAAAATTATTTAGAGCTACTGCGAAAAAACTGGCAGGAAACAGTTTCGGAAGAGGATGTTGTGCTGGTGCCGGGAGATATTTCCTGGGCGACCTATATTGAACGTGCGGAAGAAGATTTTCGGTTTATCGATGAATTGCCCGGAATTAAGCTGATTTCAAAGGGAAACCACGACTATTGGTGGGAAACCTTGAGTAAATTGAATAAATATATTGATAAAATGAAGTTCTCCAGTCTTCATTTTATGCATAACAGCATTTATAAACATGAAAATATTGTTGTTTGTGCCGCTAAGGGATACCCGGATAATGGCACAACAGCAGAAGATATAAAATTATACAACCGTGAAGTTTCCCGATTGCAATTATCCTTAGATATGGCGGCAAAAGAGGGGGCAGAACAGATTTTTGTTATGCTTCATTACCCACCGATGCCCGGCTCGGAATTTACCCGTTTAATGGAGGAATATGGGGTTTCGCGTTGCTTATACGGTCATTTGCACGGTGGGGCTCATAGGCTTGCCACGGTGGGAACTCATAACGGTGTAGAATATACTTTGGTGTCTGCAGATTATTTACATTTTAAACCGCTTTTAATTATGGAATAAAGAGGAGTTTTGGAAGGGTGGTGAGACCGTGTCTGAACAGGATTTAATTAAGAAAGCTCAGGAAGGCGATGTAGAAGCTTTTGAACAGTTGATTCGCGATTATGAAAAAAGAATATTGAATTATTGCTTTCGCATGATGGGAAATTTGTCAGATGCGGAGGATGCCGCTCAGGAAGTTTTTGTAAAAATATTTCGCTTTATTGACAGCTTTAACGGTCAGTCATCATTTTCTACCTGGCTATACCGAATTGCTTCCAATGTATGCCTTGATTTATTGAGAAAAGCAAAACGACAGCCTAAGGATACGGTCAGTATTTATCAGGAGAATGATGAGGGTGAGGAGTATTCCATCGCAATAGAAGATACAGAGCCCGATCCCTATGAACGGGCACAGCTTTCAGAAGCGCAAAAAGTATTAAAAGAAGCCTTGAACCAACTGAGTGATGAGCATAAACAGGTTATCATCCTTCGGGATATTGAAGGTCTTTCTTATGAAGAAATCGCAGAAGCTATGGGGACTGCGCCGGGAACGGTAAAATCACGTATTAACCGTGCCCGTCAGATGTTAAAAAAACTTTTAGAAAAAGATAAGGAACTTTTTTTATTATCATAACGTCTAAAGAATTAAAGAACAAAATGAATTTGCATAATCCTTGAAGGGAGGGGAAAACAGTGAGCAAAATGTGCGATGCAGTTCGTGAAGATTTATCCGCTTACATAGATGGAATGTTGAGCGAAGATGAAGCAAAACGTGTGAAACGTCATTTGGCAGAATGCGAAACTTGTCGTGAAGAGCATCAGTTTTTGTCCGGTATATTAAAAAGTGCCGCAACGATGCCGGAAGTTTCTGTAAGTGACCGTTTTCGTGCAGAATTGCATAAAAAGCTGACGGCGGCAGCAGAAGAATCAAAGCCGATGAAAATCCGTAAGCGCCCAATATGGCAGTTGGCCTCAGGTTTTGTAGCAGCGGCGGCAGTCATTGCATTTTCTGTTGTATCGTTTAATAACTTGCCCAAACAATCAGATTTGACACCGTTTGTCCCGACACCCAGCGTAAAACAATTAGAAGCAACAGCGGAAAAAACGGAAACAGAAAACAATCCAATATCAACAGAAGCTCCGGCTAACAGCATAGATCAAGGGGAACAGGTGGCGGATAAAAAACAGATGGCACCAACACCGCAGCCGGTTGCCCAAAACGAGTCAGAAGCCTCTCAGACTCAGATTTCAGAAGAAATAGCACCCCTGGCAACAGAGGCACCTGAGCAAACAACAGCACCGATGTTAGAGGATGTGCCGGTTACGGCGGATACAACAACAGGTGGGTTTGCTGCCGGTGGCGGCAGTGGCGGCGGAGGTGGAGCCGGAATTGCCCGTGCGGCAATGCCCTTTATGAAAACCGGAATGCGTTACAGCGTAAGCGAAGAAGACTATTCCAAAGCACTGGAGTTGTTATCCAATTATCGGCAAGAAGGAAATGGCTATTTGGTGCCGGATGAAGAGATCGCATCGGTTTGTGAGACGTTAGAAGCCTTGGAAGGCTATACCGGACACAGTAATACGGCAGAAACACTGGATGAACCGACTGACGAGCAAGTGGCATTATATAGCACACATACATTGATTGTAATTGAAGTAAGTGAATAAAAAAGCGACCGAAAAGGGTGTCCTTAATAAAACAGTAACAATGTTTTTGATGAAACGGCATAGGTTGTCTATGCCGTTTCATCATGCTTAAATAATGATTGCGGCAGTATGCCGACCAAATCATAAACAATGTCAATTTCCTGTGTTCTTTTTCCGTCAACAGTTTGCGGTGCGTGAACATAAACACGCTTTACCATATCGTTTAATACTGACGGAGTTAGTTCCTGTAAATCAAAATATTTATGTACCTTTGAAATAAACCTTTCCACATTATCGGATTGTTCTTCCGTTTCGGATATTTCAGCAGATAAATTTTCAATAAGTGATTTTAATTCTGCCTGTTCCTTTTCGTAGGTTTCCGATAACATTTCAAATCTTTCGTCCGAGATTTTTTCGCTGATATTATCCTCGTAAATACGCTGAAACAATAAGTCTAATTCTTTCATTCTGCTTTCGCTTTTTGAGAGCAGTTTTTTCTTTGAGTTCAGTTCCTTTTTAACCTCTGCCTTTTGCTTTGTATCCAATACCCTGCGGAATTGATTTTCATAACTTGCAACAGTTCCGATTACATATTTAAGATGTGCCAAAACACCCTGTTCAAGTCTCGTTGCACGAATAAAATGTGTTGAACAGTTTTCTTTGCCTTTGCGTGAGGTTGAACATACAAAATGGTCTTGCCTGCTTTCAAAATACTTGCTTGTGCAGTAATAAAGTTTTTGTCCGCAATCAGCACAATAGGCAATGCCCGAAAACATATTGCTTTTGCCTGTCCGTGTCGGTCTGCGTTTGTTCTTTCTCAATTTCTGCACCCGTTCCCAAGTGTCAATATCAATA
>SVJT01000129.1 GCA_015068865.1 Oscillospiraceae bacterium
GTCTATTGCTTAATTGCCCTTTTGCAACTTGCATTTTTATATTTTTATGCCAAACGCAGATATACATGGCTGGATTTAAAGGCAAAGCCGGATTTTCAGGCAATTTCACAAAAAAATTCTGTTTTGGTGCATCAGCTTTCCGGCATGGTATTCAACAACACCGATGTGATACTGATTTCTGTTCTTTGTGATTTTAAGGCAGTCAGCATTTATGCAATATATAATATGTTCTTTTCCCAGGTACAGAATTTTATAACCGGCATCGTATCCTCATTTACATTTGCTTTGGGTCAGATGTTTCATACAGACCGGGAAAAGTTTGACAAGCTGTTTCAGGCATATGAAACCTTTTACATTATGGCAACCTACATCATTTATACGCTTATGGCAGTGTTTTTATTGCCTTTGATACAAATTTACACAAAGGGAATTAACGATGCTGAATATACCAATGTATTTTTAGTGTTTCTTTTCGTTATCATGAATTTAATTGCCAACTGCAAACTGCCTGTTAATGGTATTATTGAATATGCGGGTGGCTTTGAAAAAACAAGGCTCCATGCAATATGGGAAATGGTGATTAACATCACGACTTCTGTTATTGCAATTTATTATTTGGGCATATGCGGGGCGATTCTGGGAACGATAGCGGCGCTTATTTACCGGAGCATCGTGACAATTCGCTATTCTAACAAAGAAATTTTAAAAAGAAGTCAGCTGAATACATATAAAATCCTGCTTTCAAACGCGGCAGTTTTTGCTGTGATTATGGTCATCTTTTTTGTGGATGCCTTTAGCAACAGTTCCTTTTTAAAATTGCTTTTAAGCGGTGTTGTTCATTCCATATGGATTGTGGGACTGTATTTGCTTGTTAATTTTATATGTAATCGTTCTGCTTTCAAAACGATGTTTGCATTATACAGGGGGAAGAAGAATCAATGAGTATTCCAAAAGTGATTTATTATTGCTGGTTTGGAAAAGGGAAAATGCCGGCTCTTTCCGAAAAATGTATTAAAAGTTGGAAAAAATACTGCCCCGACTACAAAATCGTTTGCCTTGATGAAGAAAATTTTGATGTAACAGAGAATCAATATGCCAAAGAAGCCTATGAGGCAGGTAAGTGGGCGTTTGTCAGCGATTATGCAAGGCTTAAGGTGTTATATGACCGGGGCGGCATTTATCTTGATACGGATGTTGAACTGATTAAACCCCTCGATGCCCTCATTGAAGAAAATGGCTATATGGGCTTTGATGATAACGGGGTTGTTTCTACGGGGCTTGGCTTTGCTTGCGAAAAGGGCAATGAATTGGTGGGGGCGTTGCTTGCAGATTATGATGATATATCCTTTATTCATCCTGACGGCACCTATGATTTAACCCCTTGCCCCGACAGAAACACGAAAACCATCGAAAAACTCGGCATGGAGCTTAAGAATCAGAACCAGGTCTTTATGGGGATACATATGCTTCCCGAAGATTATCTTTGCCCCATGAAATATTATACAGGAAGAAAAAAAATAACCAAAAACACGATTTCCATACATCATTTTTGTGCTTCCTGGACATCGGCTACCGCCAAACGGACACTATTTTTAAAGCGGCTTGTAGGTGTTAAACTGTATGACAAATTATACGGAAAATTTTTGCATAAATTTAAATGGCTGGAGTGGTAAGTTTGCCTGAAAAAGTGTTGAAAAAACTGAATGCAAATATTTTGCCTCAGTGGAAGACGTGCTTTTTGGCTGCTCTTTTAGTGGGGATGTTAGCGCATCTATATAAAATAACAAATTGGCTTCCAAATTGGGATTCGCTGGTGTTCAGATATGATTCTCAGAATATGATTGGTCTGGGGCGTTGGTTTTTGCCCGTTGTCTGTTCCTTCAGCTCCTTTTATGATTTGCCGTTTTTAAACGGGCTCCTTGCCATTATCTTTCATGCTTTCGGTGCGGTTTGTATTTGCAGAATCCTGAATGTACAGAAAACGATTACGGCTTTTTTAATTGGTGCAGTGATTGTTTCCTTCCCCGCAGTTACATCGCTTATGATGTATAACTATGTGGCAGACGGCTACAGCATCGCGTTTTTCCTTTCGACCCTTGCAGCACTGTATATGACGAAAGAAAAACCGAAATATTGGCTCTCGGCTGTGCTGATTGGGCTGTCGATGGGCATTTATCAGGCCTATATAACCGTTACCGTTATGTTGATTTTGCTAAAGCTTGTGGATGAGCTTTTATATCAGAAGGCATCGTTTGGCAACCTTATGAAAAAAATTGCGTTCATGCTTTTAACAGGCATTTTGGGTGCGGTGATATACAGCGTTGCGCTGAAAGCGATTCTGAGCATTTTTTCGGCAGAACTTCTTGATTATCAGGGAATCAATGGAACGGCATCTCTGTCGGGAATTGATTTGCCGGCATCTCTGTATGTGGTTAAGGAAACATTTATAAAATGCTTCTTCGACCTGTCGGGGGGTGTGACGGTATATGTTGTTTTAAATGCCGTTGTTCTGGTTTTCACACTGGTGTATTCCATGATACAGTTGGCAAAAAATAAGCTTTATAAAAAACCTGCAAATTGCATACTGCTTGTTCTTTTGTGTGCCCTGACAGTTGTGGGCGCAGGCGCTTTAGCATTTGTAAATGCAGGGGTTGATTATCATAATCTGATGCGGATGGGCTACGCCGTGTTTTATTTGTTCTTCCTCGTGCTTTATGAAAGAGGAACAGAAGCAAAGAAAACATACACCAATGTCAAAAGCTGGGCGGTTTTGCTGACGGCAACGGTGATGATTATCAATCAGATTGTAATAGCAAATGTCAGCTATCATAAAGGGCAGATGGCATATGAAAAATCTTACGGTGTTTTAATTCGCATAGCAGACCGAATAGAACAAACACCGAATGCAGAAAAATGTAATAAAATTGTAGTGATTGGCGCTCTTGATAACAGCGAAGGATACAGCGTGAATCTATCACCTGATATAACCGGCATCACGGATGGGTATATCCTTCGTGCAGACGATGAAATCGTGAGACAGAGCGTGCTTTGCAGTGCTTTGGGCGATTATTGTGAAAAAAAGTATGAATTAATAAGCGGTGAGGAAAAGAAACGCCTTACCCAACGAGCAGAAGTAAAGTCTATGGAAAAATGGCCGGCAAAGAATTGCGTGACGGTAATTGAGGATACGGTTATTATTAAGCTTGGTGCAGAAGGTGAACAGTAAGTGGTATATTTTTGTGCTGATGATTACGGTTTGAATGATATTTCATCAATGCACATACAGCAGTGTATTGATGAAGGTGTGCTGAATAAGGTTAGTGTTTTTCCGAACTTCGGCAAGGTTGATTTACATAGAATTAAGAATAAAAAAAACATTCGGATTTCCCTGCATCTTAACCTTGTGGAAGGAAAGTGTTTGGCAGAACCTAAAGATATTGGGTTACTGGCAGATGAAGACGGCAATTTAAAGCATGCCTTCGGTGGACTCTTAAAACTGAATATTCTGCAGGGGAAAAAGCTGGAAGAACAGCTTTATAAAGAAATAAAAGCACAGGTTTTGTTCTGGAAAAGCATTTTGCCTCAGGATGAACCGTTTTGCATTGACAGCCATCAGCATACCTGTATGATTCCGGCGGTGTTCCGGGCGTTGCTTAAGGTTTTAAGCGATGAAAAAATAGCGGTCCATCACATTCGCATTCCGGTGGAGCCATTACGACCGTTCATAAAAACGCCGTCCCTTTATTTTACATACAGCCCCATTAATTTAACGAAACAATGGCTCCTCAAATTCCTGTGGCAGATGAACAAAAAACAGGCAAAAAAACACCATTTGCCTACGTCGCGGTTTTTAGGAATCCTTTTCTCGGGGAAAATGGACGAAAAAAGAGTGAACAAAATTTTATCCCGATATATGAAAATGTCGGAAAAGGACGGCAGGGATATCGAAGTTTTGTTCCATCCCGGATATTTAGAGCAACAGGACCCGGACTTTGAAGAGAAAAATGTGGTTTTTAAAGAATTTTATTTATCAAAAAACAGAAAAACAGAATTTGATTCTGTAATGAAAATATCAGAAAGAAGTGTGCTGTGATGCCTTACATTGATCAGGACAAAGTAGACGCTAAAACAAGAGAAAAATTAGAAGCCATTATTGAAAAATCCTATGGCTCCTACTGGAAGAAGAAAAGACTTTTCGACATCTTTTTTGCAACCTTGATTTTATTGTTTTTTCTGCCGTTAATGATTGTGATTGCCATTGTTATTGTCATTGACGACCCCAGCGCCGGACCTTTTTATAAGCAAATCAGAGTGGGGCGGCACGGCGAAGAATTTTATATGTATAAATTCAGAACCATGCGTGCTAATGCAGATAAAATGATTGAGGAATTGGCAAAACAAAACGAAATGGACGGTCCGGTATTTAAAATGAAGGAAGACCCCCGCATTACCCGGGTGGGCAAATTCTTAAGAAAAGTTTCTCTTGATGAA
>SVJT01000130.1 GCA_015068865.1 Oscillospiraceae bacterium
TCGCGGAAGCAAAATGGAAGATGTTATTTTTAACGGTACACAAACCAGAAAGCGTCTTGGATTTGCAGAAGTTACCTTAAAGCTGGATAACCACGATCGTCATTTTAATATGGATTTTGATGAAATTTCCATCACAAGAAAGGTTTTTGCATCCGGTGAAAGCCAGTATTTTATCAATGATACACCTTGCCGTTTAAAAGATATTCATGAGGTTTTTATGGATACAGGTTTGGGTCGTGACGGCTATTCTATGGTTGGTCAGGGTAAAATTGATGAAATTTTATCGAATAAATCAGAAGACAGACGAGAAATTTTTGAAGAGGCAGCCGGTATTTCCAAATACCGTTACCGGAAAGAAGAAGCTGAACGAAAATTAAAGCATACGGATGAGAATTTAGACCGTGTAGCAGATATTATCACTGAACTTGAAGGGCAAATCGGGCCACTGGAACAGCAGGCGGAGAAAGCTAAAAAGTATTTAAACCTGCGTGACCAGTTAAGGAATTACGAAGTGAATCTGGCACTGCATACAGTTGAGCGCAGTCGGACACAGGGCGCTGCATTAGAAGAAAAATTGCAAGCCGTTCGGGAACAGCTTGCGAGAAAAGAAACAGAGCTAACGGCGGCAGATTCAGAACAGGAACAGTGCTATACCCGCTTTGAAGAACTTGATCGGTTAATGGCAGAAACAGATGCAGGCTTAAAAACAGCGGAGGAAAGCATTGGCATCGGTCTGCGTGAAATTGAAGTATTAAAGAGCACCATAGAGGGTAATTTGCGCCTGTTGGAGCGCATTGAACAAGAAAAACAGAATTTGACTGCCGGTAAATTATCTTTAGAGCAGTCTGTTCGTGATGAACAGGCACTTTTAGAAAAACTTGCAACAGAATTGGAAGAGATTCAACGGGAAAAAGCAGCGCTGACAGAAAATTTAACCAATTTTGATGAAGATGCCGATATTCATTCAGAACAAATTGAAGCATTGAAAAAAGAAATTTCTGCAGCTTTTGACAGAGTTTCTGACAGCAAAATTAAGTTTTCCAATCTGGAATTGCTGGAACAGAACATAAAAAGTCGTATCCGTTCTTTAGAACTGGAGCTTTCAGAACGTGAAACGGAACTTGCCAATCAGCAGGAACGGGCTGGAAGTCTTGATGCTGAGTATGAGCGCAAGCTGGCTTTTGTTAAGGAATTAGAGCAACAGGTATCTGAAGCACACGAAGCAGAAATTGCATTGCACGAAAAAATTGAGAAAAAACGTGCCGAGCTGAATTCATATGAACTGCAATTAAATCAGAAAAAAACGAGATTACATTTGCTCACTGAAATGGAGCAAAATTTTGAAGGCTATTATAAAAGTGTTAAAGAAATTATGAAGCAACACGAGAGCGGAATGTTGCAAACGGTTGGTATTCACGGTCCGGTGTCTAAACTGATTCGGGTAGAGTCACCCTATGCGACGGCGATTGGTGTTGCTATTGGCGGCGCTTTGCAGAATATTGTTGTTGATTCGGAAAACGATGCAAAGAAGTCCATTGATTGTTTAAAACGGTTAGGCGCCGGCAGAGCTACATTTATGCCTATTTCTGCAGTTTCGGGAACACTTTTGGATGTTAGTCGTCTGCAACATGAGCCGGGTTATATCGGCATAGCCTCCCAGCTTGTGGGTTATGATGCTAAATACACAGGGATTATTCAGAATCTGTTAGGAAAAACACTGGTTGTTGAACATATTGACCAGGCGATTGCAATCAGTAAAAAATATAAACAGAGTTTGCGTATTGTTACCTTAGAAGGGGAAAGTTTTTACCCAGGCGGTTCCATTGCCGGCGGTTCGCAGCAGAAAGGCAATCAGCTTTTGAGCCGTGAACAGGAAATTAAAGAACTGGAAAAGGAATTGCAATTACTCGGAAAACAGTGTGAAGGAATTGCCCGCGATTTAAAAACCTTGGAAAGTGCTTATCTTGATGCCGCACAGGAACAGGAAAAATACGGTGATGTATATCGTGAAAACAAAGAGATTCTGGTGGTTTTAGAACGTGATAAAGAGCATCACGGTTTACTATTATCAACACTTGAGTCTGCCATTGAGGATATTAAACGGAATATTCTTTCTGTTAAGGAAGAAGAAAAAGGACTGTCCGGGCAAAAAGAAGAAGCCGCACGAATGCTCAAAGAAGCAGAACAAACCATTTCGGATAAACGTGCTGAAGTGAATGCTTTGGAAGAAACGTATGAAACTGTGGCTGTGAAGAAACAAAGAATCAGCGACAAGGTTTTGGAAAAAACGTTTGAAGAGACTGCAAAAGAAAGGGAAATGGAGCAGTGCCGCGAAAAAATTGCTTCGTTAACGCAGGAAATTGCACAGGCAGAAACACACATTACCTTACGCGGAAAAGAAATGGAAGAAATTCTCTCAACCAATGCAGCACATAATAGTTCCATTGCTGATAAAGAAAAGAGTAATGCTGATTTAACAAAAGAAAGTGCCGACCTCCGCAAGAAAGCAACCTCTTTAACAGAAGAAAGACAAGAAGTTGAGCAGCGGTTACGCAGTTTGCAAGGAGATAGTAACGATACCAGAGAAACTGTGTACAGTTTAAAAACAGAAGTTGGTCGTTTAGAATCCCAAAAGGAAAAACTGGAAAATGAAGCAGAGGCAGCGGTGACAAGACTTTGGGATGAATATGAAATCACTTTCTCAGAAGCAGAAGCACTTCGTCAGGATTTAGGGTCCGATGCAGCTATGAGCAAGCAAGTGAGCAGCTTGAAGAGCAGAATCCGCGAACTTGGCAATGTGAATGTGGATGCAATTGAAGAATTGTCTGCAGTGAGCGAACGTTACCAGTTCCTGACAACCCAGCGAGATGATTTGCAGAAAGCAAAACGAGATTTGATTAAAATTATTGATGAAATGCAATCCATTATGAAACGACAGTTTAAGGAGCAGTTTGATAAGATTAGTCAAAACTTTAAAACGACTTTTACCGAACTCTTTGGGGGCGGTAATGCTGATTTACGCTTAGAGGATGAGACGGATATTTTAGAATGTGGCATTGAAATCAATGTGCAACCACCGGGCAAAAAGCTCCAGAGCTTGTCTTTACTCTCCGGTGGTGAACGTGCACTTTCTGCCATTGCTTTACTGTTTGCCATACTTAAAATTAAACCCACGCCCTTCTGTTTCTTGGATGAAATTGAAGCCGCGCTGGACGAAAATAATGTATATCGTTATGCCGATTTTATTAAGCGGTTCAGCCGCCGTACACAGTTTATTCTGGTCACTCACCGTCGCGGTACAATGGAATGTGCTGATGTGATTTACGGTGTTACCATGCAGGAAAAAGGTGTTTCTAAGCTCCTTGAATTGAATCTGGAAGAAATTGAGGCATAATTGGTTTAAATTTTTTCGGTTTTGTGCATACTAACTTTTGAAATGGAGTGGTATGTATGAAAAGGTTATTTAGAAATAAAAAAATGATTGCCGTCGTCGGTGGTCTGACAGCCGGGTTTTTAAACGGTTTGTTTGGCAGTGGCGGCGGCACTGTTATTGTACCTTTTTTAGAAGAATTTTTAGATCAGGATGAGCATACATCCCATGCAACAGCGATTCTAATCATTCTTTGTTTTACGCTGGTCAGTCTGTTCTTTTATGGTCAACACGGACAACTTGATTATGCGTTGGCGCTGAAAGTATCAATCGGCGGTGTGGCTGGCGGTTTTATTGGAGCAAAGCTACTCAAAAAACTGTCGGGCAGTGTTCTTCGTAAAATATTTGGCGTTTGTATGCTGGTTGCCGCCGTAAGGATGGTGGTAGGGTGATTGCAGCAGTTTTATCCGGCTTATGTTCCGGTGTTATCAGCGGTATGGGGATTGGCGGCGGTACGATTTTAATACCGGCGCTTTCTATTTTTCTGCATATAGAACAACACAGCGCTCAAGGGGTGAATCTTTTATATTTTATTCCAACGGCAGCTGTTTCCTTATGGGTGCACATTAAGAATAAAAATGTGAATATAAAGCTTGCCTTGGGGATTATTCCTTTTGGTATTTTTGGTGCAATTGGCGGCTCTTTGTTGGCATTTTTTTTAAAAGGAACACTGTTAAAAAAACTATTCGGTATCTTTTTATTCGTAATGGGACTATATGAAATCTTAAAAAAAGATAAAAAAATAAAAAAAGATGAGGAAAAATAGGTTTTCCTCTTTACCAAAAGGCAAAAATATGTTATGATATATTAGTATAAGTTTTTTTATAAGTAATGAATTATACTTTGACTAGATAAACTTTTTATGTAATGAGTGAAGACGATGTATCAGCTTTTAGACAGTATTGGGCATCCGGAAGATGTAAAAAAACTTAATATTAAAGAACTGTCTGCTTTGGCGGAGGAAATTAGGTCTTTTTTAATTGAAACAGTTTCCAAAACAGGCGGTCATTTGGCGTCTAATTTAGGTGTTGTGGAGCT
>SVJT01000131.1 GCA_015068865.1 Oscillospiraceae bacterium
GGCTGGCAGGCCAACCAACAGCGCACTTGTGCGCAGCCAGTAGTATTAGGGCTATGCCCGAAAATGAAATACCCCCCGCTATGCGGGGGGATTTTTATTCATGTATTATTCCGTCAAGTTCATCTTTGTGACAAAGATTGTGAAAATAGCCCTTGCCGAATTTTTCGCTTGCGCATAGTAAATACGACTTTTTTGAACGCCTCATCATCATTTTCCTAATATTGTTTTCTTCAGGTGCAATATCTGTAAGATAACCATCATCCGATATTCCCCTGCAGGAAAAAAAGGCAATGTCGGCGTTATAGTTTTCAATGGTTTTATATGCTTCTTCCCCAACTAAAGCCAAACAGCTATTTACAAGAACACCTCCGGTAGATATTGTGTTTATACTGTACTCGGCTAATTTTGTGAGGGCTTTAACACCGTTGGTTACAACGGTTATATTCCTTTTTGATGCAAGAAAGGGGATTAAATAATAACAGCTTGTTGAAGCATCTAAAAAAATAACATCATTTTCACGAATCAACTCAATTGCTTTTTTTGCAATCACAGCCTTTGCACTGCTTTGTTCATATTCTCTGATTAAAAAAGGTATTCTGTTTTTTGATAGTGCGGTTTCTTCAAGCACTGCTCCACCGTGAATGCGTTTTATCAGGTTTTGCTTTTCAAGGCTCTGCAGATCACGTCTTACAGAAGGCTCACTGATAAACAAAGCCTTTGCAAGCTGTTTTACGGTTACCCTCTTTTCTTTAAGTAAAATTTCGAGTATTTGCTTCTCTCTGTCAATGCTCATTTAATCACCTGGTATTAATGTAATATTCAAAACTATGATTGTTTGATTAAATAGTATGGCGCGGATTGAACAGTATGATTGTTTTGCTTATAATAACATCAAGAAAAAGAATTGTCAACACGGAGAGAAGGTATAAAGCGTATGATATTTCAGGCACATAAAGGCGTTAGCTGCGAAAATCCAGAAAACACTATGCCTGCTTTTGCCGCTGCCGCCCAGCAGGGGTATAAAATTATAGAACTCGATGTAGCAGTTACAAAAGATCTAAAATTTGTTCTAATTCATGATAGCACAATAAACCGAACAGCACGTTGCAAAAACGGCAAATTAATAGCAAAAGCAATTAAAATCAGTGATATTACATATTGTGAGGCCTTAGAATATGATTTTGGCATATGGTTTTCAAAGAAGTTTAAGGGTACAAAAATTCCTCTCTTTGAAGAAGTTTTAAAATTCGCAAGAGAAAATTCACTTAAGTTAAAAATAGATAATAAATATCAAAATTTCACTATAGAACAGAGAAAAGCCTTTTTTGAAATTCTTAGCCCTTACCAAGATGTCGCCTGCCTGACATGCTCAAGCGTTGAGGAAATAAAAAGTGCAGTTGATACATTCCCCCAAATGCATTTCCATTATGATGGCTTAGTAACAGTCGAAAATTTAGAAAAACTCAGCACCATTTTGCCAAAGGAGAGATTAACTGTTTGGCTGCCGCATAAAAACCCTAATACTTCTTGGGTAAAGGTTGAGTTTGCAAGTGAAAAGTTATCTGATCTTGTCAAGAAACATGCGAGTTTGGGAATTTGGATTTTATCAAATATCAGTCAACTTGATGAAGCAAAAAAGCTTGGAGCCGATGTAATAGAAACTAACGGTCAGTTAAAGCCAAATTTGAATAAAACGATGGAATTTATATTTTTGCAGAAAGATGGAAGTGAACACTTGCACTTTTAATCTAAAAAAATTAGAATAAAACAAGAAACTGAAAGGAAGGGATATAGAAATGAAAAACCCCGTATTAGTCATTATGGCAGCCGGCATGGGTAGTCGATTTGGCGGTCTCAAGCAGATTGCACCTGTGGATGAACAGGGGCATATTATCATGGATTTTTCTTTGTATGATGCTTGGCGCGCGGGCTTCCGGGATCTGGTTTTCATCATTAAACCGGAGATGGAGGACTCTTTCCGTGAAGTGATCGGCGATCGTATGGAGAAGTATTTCAACATTGCTTACGTTCATCAGACCATGGATAAACTGCCTGCCGGCTACAGCATTCCGGAGGGTCGCGAAAAGCCTTGGGGCACCGGTCATGCCATTTTGTGTTGCAAGGATGTTGTAGACGGTCCCTTTACTGTTATCAACGCAGACGATTTCTATGGGCCTACTGCTTTCTCTGTAATCTATGACTACTTGCTGAATAATCAGGATGACTCTCAGTATGCCATGGTTGGTTACCGTGTTCGCAATACGGTGACCGAGCACGGCTCTGTTGCCCGTGGCGTTTGTGAAGTGGAGAATGGCCTGCTGACCGGCGTTACTGAGCGCACTAAAATTTACAAGAATGGTTTGGATGCCAAGTATACGGAAGACGGTGAGACTTTCGTCAATCTTCCCGGTGATACCATTGTTTCTATGAATTTTTGGGGCTTCACCCCCAAGATGCTGCAGGAACTGGACGACCGTTTTCCTGCATTTTTGGATGACGCGCTGGCAAACAATCCTCTGAAGGGCGAGTATTTCCTGCCTTCTGTTGTCAATGATCAACTGAAGGTCGGCACCGCTACTGTCCGCGTTCTTCCCTGCGAAGAAACCTGGTTTGGCGTGACATATCGGGAGGATCTGGAGTCTGTTAAAGATGCCATTTGCGATATGAAAAATCAGGGGATTTACGATAAAAATCTCTGGAATTAAGCGAGGAGGAACAAACTATGTACATTCCCGAAAACGAGAAGATCCTTACCGAGGTTATCTCTGCTTACGATTTCCCCAAAACGCTGTTGGGCGCAGTTCGTTACGGCAGTGGCCACATCAATGATACGTACTGTTTGGTTTGCCAACCCCAGGAGGGCAAGGCGATCCGTTTTATTCTGCAGGGTCTGTCTGTGGCAGCATTCCCCCGTCAAGAGGAACTGATGGAGAACTTTATCGGCGTCACCTCTCACCTGCGTAAAAAGATCGAAGCAGCCGGTGGCGATGTCATGCGTGAGACGCTGAACATCGTTCCCACCCGTGATGGCAAGCCTTACTATATGGATTCCACCGGAAGGGTTTGGCGTCTGACTCACTATGTAGAGGGCACGGTTTGCCTTCAGAAGGCTACCCCCGATTTGTTTGAGGCATCTGCCCGCGCTTTTGGTCGTTTTCAGTGGCTTCTGGCCGATTATCCTGCTGAAACTCTGCACGAAACCATCATAAACTTCCATAACACGGAGGACCGTTTTGCTAAGTTTTTGACGGCGCTGGAAGCAGACAAGCTGGGTAGAGCAAAGGACGTAGCGGCTGAGATCAAGTTTGCCATGGATCGTAAGGCGGATTGCTCCGTGGCGATGAACGCATTGCGGGAAGGCAAACTGCCTTTACGTGTGACTCACAACGATACTAAGCTTAATAATGTTCTGATTGACGAAGAATCCCAAGAAGGCGTTTGCATCATTGACCTGGATACCACTATGCCCGGCCTATCTATCTATGACTTTGGTGATTCGATTCGTTTTGGTGCGAACCACAGCGCGGAAGACGAAAAGGATCTGAGTAAGGTTAACTTTGATATTGAACTGTATAAGCGTTATGCCCGTGGTTTCCTGGAGGGTGCAAAGGGAGGTCTCACTCCGGCGGAGCTGGAATACCTGCCTTGGGGCGCGAAGTTGATGACTTTGGAATGTGGCATCCGTTTCCTGACCGACTATCTGGATGGCGACAACTACTTCCACATCCACTATCCCGAACAGAATTTGGATCGTTGCCGTACCCAGTTCAAGCTGGTTGCTGATATGGAAGCACAGTGGGATGAGATGCATGAAATCGTAAGGGAGATCGCAAAATGAAAGTTTTGGTTACCGGCGGTGCCGGATATATCGGAAGTCACACCTGCGTGGAACTGATTGAAGCAGGTCATGAACCTATCGTCATCGATAATCTATGCAACTCCTGCGAAGAAAGCCTTCATCGTGTTAAAATGATTACCGGCTATGACGTGCCTTTTTACAAGGGGGATGTGCGGGATGAAGGCTTGCTTCACCACATTTTTGCGCAGCACGATATAGATTGTGTTATCCACTTTGCAGGCCTGAAGGCTGTGGGAGAATCCGTTGCAAAGCCTTTGGAATATTATGAGAACAATCTGTGTTCCACCATGACCTTGTGCCGTGTTATGAGTCAGTGCGGTGTGAAGAAAATTGTCTTTTCCTCTTCTGCCACCGTCTATTCCGGTGACAATGAAATGCCTCTGCGTGAGACCTCCAAGACCGGTAATTGCACCAACCCCTACGGTTGGACCAAATATATGTGCGAGCAAATTCTGCGGGATCTGACCGTTACTGACCCCGAGTGGTCTGTTGTGCTGCTGCGCTATTTTAACCCCGTGGGTGCCCACGCCAGCGGATTGATCGGCGAGCATCCCAACGGTATCCCCAATAACCTGATGCCCTTTATT
>SVJT01000132.1 GCA_015068865.1 Oscillospiraceae bacterium
GGCGGCACCGGCTCAGGTAAAAGCACTGCCGCCACATATTTCAAAAATAAAGGTGCAGAAATTATCGATGCCGATGCTATTGCCCGTGAGATTGTCCGCCCGGGAATGCCGGCTCTTTCTGACATTGCTGAAGCCTTTGATGATGTTCTGCTTCCCGATGGTACATTAGACCGCAAAAAGCTAGGAACCATCGTTTTTAACGATGACCAGGCCCTTTTGCGATTAAATTCCATTACGCATACATATATTATTAAAGAGATTGAAAACCGTTTACAAACGTCAACAGCACCGCTAACCGTCATCGATGCGCCTCTTTTGTTAGAATGCGGTTTGGAGAAGCTTTGCGACACAACAATCGCCCTGCTTTCCGAACCTTCACTTCGCATCCGCCGCATTGTAGCAAGGGACGGTTTAACAGAAGCTGAAGCCTCAGCACGGATTCATGCACAACCTGCCGACGACTTTTATCGGAAGTCTTGTCAGTATATCATCGAAAACAATGAAGATTCTGCTCTACTCGAGCAACAATTAGAGACTGTATTAAAGGAGTTAACCCTGTGAAGGCAAAACGTATAACCATTTGGATTACCCTTCTTTTGCTGATTGTGTTCTTAGCAAATCTGGGTAATCTTGCCCGTTTATTATATCCGGTAAAATATGTGGAGCATATAAAAAAATATGCTGCACAATATGATATAGACCCCTATTTGATTATGAGCATCATCAAAACAGAAAGCAACTTCGATTCTGATGCCGTTTCCAACAAAAAAGCTTCCGGTTTGATGCAGATTATTGAACCCACTGCTCTTTGGCTGGCAGATAAAATGGAACTGGAAGACTTTCAGTATGAAAACATTACTGACCCTGAGCTGAATATTCAAATGGGTTGTTATTATGTCCATTATCTGTTGGATATTTATGAAGGGAACGAAGAAAATGCCATGGCCGCCTATAATGCCGGCGAAGGCACTGTTAACCGTTGGTTGGAAAACAAAGAATATTCCTCCGACGGAAAAACCTTGCATACCATCCCTTACCCTGAAACCAAACATTACATAAACAAGTTGAAAAACAATCGTAAAATCTACGGATTGTTATACAAAATCCGTCTTGATGACCAATAAAAAGTTATTTGGAGTTTTGCAAATGAAATATGCTAAAATAGCCGCCGGAATATTGGTGCTGATTCTTCTGTTTTTTAGTTTTTCAAAACCAGGCTCTCATTCTGAAACGGAATTTTTAATGGATACGGTTGTATCAGTCACGGCTTATGGACCTCATGCAAAGTCATCTGTCAAACTCGTTTTTGAAAGACTTCGGGAACTCGACAAAAAATTTAATGCTCACAGGGTGGACAGCGAAATTTCAAAAATTAACAACGCTCCCGCCAATAAAGCCATCAGCGTTGACCCTGAGGTTTGCAATCTTCTGAAAACAGCTTTGAAATTTTCGGAAGATTCAGACGGTGCCTTTGATGTTACCATGCTGCCCATCAGTAACTTATGGGGCTTTACCTCTGAAACTCCCAAGCGACCTGATGAAAAAGAATTGGCTGCGGTTTTATTAAAAAGCGGCAGGCATCATCTCACTCTGGATGAAAATACCTGTTCCATAACCAAAGCCATTGACGGTCTGCAAATAGATTTAGGTGCTGTTGCCAAAGGATATGCCGCCGAAGAGGCCATTCGTTTGTTAAAGGAACAAGGCATCCGCCACGCTTATCTGGATTTAGGTGGCAACATTGCTGTCATGGGTGGAAAACCCATGAATGTATGGGAATCTTTGTTCACCGGCAAAAAGGCACGCCCCTTCCGTATCGGATTGCAGCAGCCGGATGCGCCCCGCGGCACAGTTATGGAGACCGTCAGCTTATCCGATGGCTATGTTGTTACCTCCGGTGATTATGAGCGATATTTTGAAGAAGACGGAAAGCGGTATCATCACATTTTAAATCCTAAGACCGGGTACCCTGCCGATACGCAATTAAAAAGCGTGACTGTTGTATCGGATAACGGCACAGAAGCGGATATGCTGTCAACTGCCTTGTTCGTTCTGGGGGCTGACCGGATGGAACATTTGCAAGACCGTTGCAAAGCCATTTATACCGTGGACAACCGGATGAACTTCAAAACCGTTAAACCCTTAACCGAATAAATCACAAAGGAATGAAGGATTATGTCTAAACCGAAATTTTTGATTATTGATGCAAACAGCATTATCAACCGTGCGTTTTACGGTATTCGTTTGCTCACAGCCAAAGATGGAACCTATACCAATGCTGTCTATGGCTTTTTAAACATTTTTTATAAATTCAAAGAAGAAATTAAACCGGATTACATCGCTGCAGCTTTTGATTTAAAAGCTCCTACCTTTCGTCACAAGATGTTTGACGGTTATAAAGCCACCCGTAAGCCTATGCCACAGGAACTGGTGCCTCAGATTCCGCTTTTAAAAGAAGTTCTTTCTGCTTTGGGCATTCCTGTTTTGGAAAAAGAAGGCTACGAGGCAGACGATATTATTGGCACGGTGGCTGCCCGTTGCACCGAAGAAAATATTGCCTGTATGATTTTAACCGGCGACAAGGACGATTTACAGTTAGCCACTAACGATAACAAGGTTTATCTTGTCACGACCCGTATGGGGAATACGGATACTGAGATTTTCGATGCTGAACACGTTTTTGAAAAATACGGAGTCACACCCAAGGAATTTATTGATGTAAAAGCCATTATGGGGGATACTTCCGATAACATCCCCGGCGTGAAGGGCATTGGTGAAAAGGGTGCTTTTTCACTGATTTCAACCTTTAAAAATCTGGAAGCCGTATATGAAAACTTAGATTCTGATTCCATTACAAAATCTTTGCGTACCAAACTAACCGAAGGAAAAGAAACCGCATTTCTTTCCCGTACTTTGGCCACCATCGACTGCCATGTGCCTATTGCGCTGGATTTTATGGCTGCCAAAGAGCAAATTGGCGACATCGATGCCCTTCGGGCACTTTACACCCGCCTGGAATTTAAAAGTTTCTTAAAGAAATTACCCCAAGGCACAGAACCTGCAGCAACGCAAACAGAAAAACCGTCCTTTACCACCATAACACCTACCGTGGACGAGCTGACAACGTTACTCAGCTGTGATACCGTTTTTTATTTGATGGATGCAGATTGTAAAACCATTGCCGTAACAGACGGAAACGGCACCATTAGCATAATTAATTTATCTAATGATTATCTCCCCTGCTTCAAGGATTTTTTCGAAAACGAAAACGGACGTAAGATTACCCACGGAAGCAAGCAGCAACATTTATTCCTCAAAAAAATGGGCATTGCTCTGCAGGGAAATATCTTTGACACGGCCATTGCTGCTTATCTGATTGATCCCTCACGGAAAAATTATGATATCAATGAACTCAGCTTTGATTTGCTGGATATTTCTCTGTCCGGCGAAACCATAGGCGAGCAACTCTCTTTTGATACAGAACCCACTGAAGATGTTTCATTTATTGCTGAGCAGACCTCTGTTCTTCCTTTACTTTACACTCACTTAATGAACCGCTTGACAGAAGAAGGCTCGTTAGAACTATTCCAAACCATTGAGATGCCTTTGGTGAAAGTGCTTGCCGCTATGGAACAGGACGGCATTTTGGTTGATAAAGAAAGTCTTTTATCCTTCGGTGAAATGCTTGACGAAAAAATCACCGTATATACACAGGATATTTATGATTTAGCCGGCGAAGAATTTAACATTAACTCTCCCAAACAGTTGGGTGTGATTTTATTTGAAAAGCTGGGACTAAAATCTTCCAAAAAAACGAAAACCGGCTACTCTACCAACGCCGGTGCCTTAGAAAAACTGATTGGTGTTCATCCCATTATCGAAAAAATTCTGGAATACCGTCATCTTGCCAAACTAAAATCCACCTATGTGGACGGTTTGAAAGATGTGATTCAGCCGGATGGCAGAATTCATTCCACCTTTCATCAAACTGTAACGGTAACCGGTCGCATCAGCTCCTCTGAGCCTAATTTGCAGAACATTCCCATCCGCACCGCCTTGGGCCGTGAGATGAGAAAAATGTTTGTCGCTGCACCGGGTCATATTTTACTGGATGCCGACTATTCACAGATTGAACTTCGTGTGTTGGCACACATCGCCAATGACCGGGCAATGATTGAAGCCTTTGCAAGCGGCAAGGACATTCACGCAAGCACCGCTGCCAAGCTGTTTAATTTGCCTTTAGATGAAGTGACAAGTGATATGCGTACCGCTGCCAAAGCCGTAAACTTTGGCTTAATCTACGG
>SVJT01000133.1 GCA_015068865.1 Oscillospiraceae bacterium
TATTTAGTAAATCAATGCCCATCAAATGTGCCGTGCGGGAACAGCCTTCACCAGCATCAAACCAATACAGTTTGTCACCGGTTTCCACCACGAATGAGGAATAGCGGCGGCGTTCCATGGGTTCTGTCCCTGCGCATGTACCTAAAAAAGTTATTTTCATAAAAGCATCTCCTGTTTATTAAAAAACTATTTTCACTTTTATTATAGCGGGAACGGCCTCAAAAAACAAGAAGTTTCCCACAAAATGCGGTCAACATGACGGCAAAGTGGCATTTTAACGCTTTTTTATCATTGAGGATTAATAATTTTCAATGATATAATGTATATAGAATATCAAGCAATCAATATGACGAAAGCGGACTTTATATGCTATGTAGAAAAATAAAGGAGACATGATATGTACACCTTATTTGATGATTTCAGATCTTGTAATGAAAATAAACAACCCTATTCCTTTTCGGTAGAGCGACATACGCCTGTTGCCAATTTACATACTTGGGTGAAAGAGGATGCTTTTTATATGGCGTCGGTGGGGAACCGTTACATTCTGCAGACACCTTCTTTTACCAACGGTACCTTTACTATGCACTACAGAGCTACTTATATGGCGGAGTTTGCAACAAACTTTATGGTGCTCTTCGGCTACGATGAAAGAACGAGAAGCGGTCAGGCTATCCGCTATATATATGACCTTGACAAGACGATAACTCTTTCTTTACTCAGCGTTCATAAAAATGCCTTTGAAGTTTTAGAAGAGACAAAACTGACAGTTGATTCTCCTTTAGAAGAGAATAAGAGCTATCTGTTTTCGGTTACTATGGAAAATGGTTCTGTCAGCGTTTCGGCTGCCGGTGCAGAAGTGACTTTTAAAACAGACTTAAAGCAGGGCAAACTGGCTATTGAACGTGCCAATTTTATTGGTGAGTTAATTATTGATGATATCAGCTTCACTTCGCCAGATGTCTTTAATATGAAAAATGTGATTCCTGAAACAACAGTTTCGATTCCATGCATAAATGGTGGTGACATTCCCTACCGTTTAACCTGGAAAATTGACACAGTAGAAGGGGAGTATTATTTAACCGCTACCTTAGACGGCGGCTGTAAAACAAGAGTGGTTGACCGTGAGGACAGACCGGGTCAGTATGTGGCGGAAAAGGACTGGATGACCAATCCCTATATCGGTCTGGGAAACAAGACGGAAAAACCGAAGATTTATTATCTGGCTCAGGGCAGAAAAGCCTTTATTGACCCTAATATTTACTGGGATTGCCAAAAGGATTTTTTCTTTGATACAGAATTACCCCTTACCAATACTTATCATATTCCGGCAGAACTTATTACAGATAATGCGGAGCTTGTTTTTGGTTATGACAATCTACTTTGTACCGGTTATTTATCTCAGGAGGGTGGCTGTGAATTCCATTTCACACCAGAGGGTGAGCTGACCTATACCGGCGATGCGGTAAATGGAGAAGATATTTTCGAACTCTATTCTCCTGCAGATAAAGCAGTTCTTGCCCTGGTGCCGGAAGAGTGTTATGAAAGAGAGCAGGTTATTGAACACCTGATATATAACCATTACTTTACGGTGGAGGAGAACATTCACTTTAACTTTGTGATGAAGACCTTGACAGACACAGAGTATCTAACTGTTACAGCCAATATTTTAGATGTTTATGAATCGGAAACATTAGGTTCATATATGCCTACGATTTCGATTGCTGATTGGGATTATGGCTACAAACAGTTACAGGCAGACTTTACAGCACCGAAGATGGAAATCGGTGTTTATAAGGTTGAGTTTTGCGTGCGTTTTGGCGGTAAGTTATATAAACGCTTTGTGAAAGTATTTGAAGTGTTTGATGTAAACTCCAAGGTAAATCCGGCATTGGCCAGCGGCTTGCCCTTTACCTTCCATATGCCCAATGAGCAAAAGCGGTTGATGCGGAATGCCTTTGACTTGTGGAATCCTTTAAAATCCTGCGACACAGAGCATTATTATAACTGTATTACGGATACACCGGAGGAAGCTCAGACAAGAAAATCATGGGAACTCAGCAAACCTTTTAAAAGAGAGTGGTTTGTATGGATAAGTTCCCGTACTTGTAAAGACTGGAATATCAATCGGTTTACTGATGTGGTTGAAAACTGTGATTATATGTTTTCCTCTATTAACGAAGAAGTGTTGGATTTAAGTCAAAGTACGTTGTTTCCTATGCGTCAGGATCACAACAATTATCCCAATTTTATGATGCGTGCCGAGCAACGAATTGCTGTTTTGGAACGGTTTTTGACGGAAAATCCACAGATAGCGGAAAAAGTTTTATATAAAGTGGACATGAAAGAATTTACCTATGAGCATTTTCTGAACCTTTTGCAGATTTGCGGTGATGAATGGATTACTTATCAGAATGAAGAAGGTCTTAGATTGGTTCGGCAAAATAACGAAGAAATCAAAAAGATAAACCCTGTAGTGAAACGTTCACTATACGGACCGATTAATGTTTATACAACACCGACCTTAACCAATCGTTCCCTTAAGATTATTGGTTTTAACGATTGTAAGACGCTGGCAAAGGACTTTTTTACCGGCTTTACCGTGTTTGAGGATTATCCTTATTCCTGTTCTTATCAAACCTATCGTGGAGCCTTTACCATGCGAAGCATTCTATTGCATGCACCGGATTTGGTGATGTATCCTGAACAGTATTCCGGTAGCCCCGGCGGTTGTATTGACGGTGCTGTAAAGTTTGCTCATGCGCCTATGGGTGCTTATTCAGTGGAGCCCTATCAGCTTTCCACCCATGCTTTTGAATATGTTTTCAATACGGCATATCGTTTACGGGATGGCTATCACTACTGGGATACCTACGGTTTTCATCGTGCCCCGGGACTGCTTTCCGGCATGGTATGTGACTGGAAAAATGTGATTGATTATAAACCTGAAAGACCGTTGCCGTCTACAGCCTTTTTGGCGGAATATGACTCTAGGGAAGATGTTGTGGAAATTTCGCCTTACAATGAAAATGACAGCAAATGCTATATAATGAACCAAAGTGAATCTGCTCACGGATTGCTCTTTGAGTGCACAAGAGAAGCGGGTATTGCCAACGGTTTTGCCCTGAACAATGAGGGGCTTTCCACCCTTTCGGCAGAGGAATGCGATGTGCTGGTTTTGCCTTGCCTTGCTTATGCTGAAAAAGAAGTGATTCAGGAAATCAGGCGCTTATATAATGAAGGTGTGAACCTGATTGCCGTTTCTGATGTGACGGGATTAGAAGACATTTTTGGTGTGCTATCTGACAAAAAACAGATTACTTTAAACTGCATCAGCTATCGGGACAAACAGGAATTTGTCAGAGAAAGCGAAGCCTGGTTAGGTTATAAATCTGATGGTGCCGAGGTGATTATGCAAGCAGAAACCGGGGAACCTTTGATTATGATGAATGAACGCACGGCAATCATTAATACAGCGGTGACTAACTTAGGTTGTGCGGATTCTCAGTATATGAGCATTGCCAATGCTCTGCACATTGTTGGGGATTTGGTATTTGCAGCATTAAAAGATGTTATGAGAAAGCTTTCCAAACCTTTGGCAGTAGGCGAAAATGTAGGTGTAACCCTGTTTGAAAGCGAGAAAGGTCAAACCATTCTCTTGGCAATGGATTATACTCCCTTTGATAATCGGAAACATAGCACCAAAGAGGCAGTCATCCATCTGAATATGGATAATGTGACGGACGTTTCCTGCAAACGGGATATTTTTGTGGGTAAAAAGGATGGCAAGGTTCAGGAACTTAGGTTTAACATCAGGCCTCACGAATCTATTTTTGTTGAATTGTTGTTTGATTAAAGGAAGGGACAGTTATGAAACAATTATCATTAATTTTAATCGGCGGAGGAGACAGAGGCAGCAGCTATTTAAAATACCTGGATTCTCATTCGGAAAAATTCAAATTGGTAGGATTGGCAGAGCCGGTGCAGGCAAAAAGAGAGTATTTGCAGGAAAAATACGGTGTACCGGCTGAGTTTTGTTTTGAAAGCTATGAAAAACTATTAGCCTTACCTAAAATGGCAGATGTCGCCATGATTTGTACACAGGATAAAATGCATTTTGCCCCGGCTATGATAGCTATTGGGAAAAAATATGATTTGTTATTGGAAAAACCTATCGCTCCCACACCGGAGGAGTGCTACCGGATTTCGGAAGCAGCCAAAAAGAACGGTGTGCGGGTACTGGTGTGTCACGTGCTCAGATATACT
>SVJT01000134.1 GCA_015068865.1 Oscillospiraceae bacterium
CAATCTGCATATTCATGGTTATCCCGCCATCTGCAAGCTTTTGAATATATCCCATCAATCGGTCTGCGTGACGGTTTTTCAGCATTTCTTTCCTAAGCTCCATATTGGTGGTATGGACGGATATATTCACCGGAGACACCCGATATTCAATTAAACGGTCCACATCCTTAGGTAGCATATTGGTCATTGTTACATAGTTACCATACAGAAAGGATAACCGTGAATCATCATCTTTAAAATAAAGAGATTGCCGCAAATGTGGCGGCAACTGGTCAATAAAGCAAAAAATACACTGATTGGAGCAAGCCTTTGCCGGGTCAAACAGCATATTGGCAAAGCCAATGCCCAAATCTTCCAATTCTTCGTTTTCAATCTCAAATTCAATGAAACTTTCGTCTTGTTTTTGCACCTTCAGCACAATTTCTTCTGCAGCTGTTAAAAACTGATAATCTAAAAAATCAGCAATCCGGCGGCCGTTAATCTCGCAGATAATATCCCCGGGGACAATGCCCAGTTCTTCTGCTATGCTATCCGGACGGATGCTGTCTACCTTCGCATAATACCGCAAGATGCCACCTTCCTTTCCTGCTTACAAAAATAGAGAAGACAAACCGCCTTCTCTATTCGTAAGCAAAATCAACTTATTCAGCTTTGGCGATTACTTCCTTGCCTTTATAGTATCCGCAGGCTTTGCAGACTCTGTGAGGCATGATAAACTCGCCACAACGCGGGCATGCTACAATGCCCGGAACTGCCAGCTTCCAGTTGGCACGTCTCTGGTCACGTTTTGCTTTTGAGGTTCTTCTCTTAGGTACTGCCATGTGCTACACCTCCTATTAGTCAGGTTTACATTTTTTTGCAAACCAAATTTAACATGTATTTTTACTGCAACAAATCAGCAAGACCCGCAAGACGCGGATCGATATCATCATCCTTACAGTCACAGGGGTTTTCATTTAAATCAGCGCCGCAATGAATGCACAATCCCTTACAATCCGGCTGACAAAGATACTTTGTATCAAGAGTTAATACAATGGATGGCCACACCGCCATACCCAAATCAACACTTGTGCCGGCAAAAGGAATCACTGCATCACGATCTGAAACTTCAGCATCGTCTTTGGCTAAGGTTTCCTCCACCATTGCCGAAAAAGACTGCATTGTTTCTTTCATACAGCGTGCACAAGGAACCGTGAATTTACCGCAAACATTGCCACGAAGTTCTAACACTCCGCCAATGTTCTCCAGTTCGCCGGAAAAAGACACTTCCAAAAAAGTCACATCACTTTTTAAAAGCTCAGCTGACAGCTCAATTTCACCGGAAACCGGTATTTTTGCACCGTCAACCTTTAAAATTTCCTGAACATCTAAAATCACAGTACCCACTCCCCTATCTTTAAATTATATAGGATTAAGTCAACATTGTCAACCTTTTTTTGTTCTTTTTTCAAAATTCAGCTTAAAAATATGCTTTATATGCAATTTCCAAAGAGAATTTCCAATACTTGACATAATTCTCAGATTATGTTACAATAGTCTTTAAAGTTACATTTTATGGAAAACAAAAGGAGGAATATAGGTGATTGAAAAAGCTGATATTGACCGTGTGAAGACTTTGCTAACCGAAAACATTGGTAAACGCATTAAACTTTCGGCCAAAAAAGGCAGAAAACGCATTATTGTTCGCTATGGCATCATCAAAGAAACCTATCCTTCTATTTTTTTAGTTCTGCTGGACAGCATTTCTGATTTTGCCACCACAGAACGGACCGTTTCCTTCAGCTATGCAGACATTTTAACAAAATCAATTGAAATTACATTGATAGATACAAAACAAACAATTATGTAAGGAAGGATTTTCCCTTCCTTTATTATTATAATCGGGGTATAATAAATAAAGGCAGAAAATTTTTCTGTTTTTTTACAAAAAAGTCTTTACAAACACTTCTATGTGTGGTAAAATATTCTTCGTTCCGCTATCCGGGGGTTGGGTGTCACCTCAATTAAGACCCACTACTCAGAAGCAGGAGAAAATAATTTTTTGGAGGTTAACATTATGAGACCCGAAGTTAAACAGGAAATCATCGCTAAGTACAAAATTCACGAGACCGATACAGGTTCTCCGGAAGTGCAGATTGCCATCTTAACCGAACGCATCAACCACTTAAACGAGCATCTGAAGGTTTTCAAAAAAGACCATCATTCCAGACGCGGTCTTTTGAAAATGGTTGGTCAGCGCAGAGGTCTTTTGAACTATCTGACTAAGGTAGACGTTGAAAGATACCGTGCAATCGTTGAGAAGTTAGGCTTAAGAAAATAATGTTTTTAGCTTTGCTGCCGGCAAAAATTCTTTTACCGGTAGCAAAGTTCAAAAGGTACCACGTTACTGCCATTGCGCTGACGTGGTATTTTTTTGCCAAAATGCGATATTTTTTTGTCAAAATGCGATTTTAACTTTACAATTTTGACATTTGTGTGTTATAATATAAATACGAATCTTTTGAATAGGAAAGTAACGGTGTAAACCATGATTGTAAACTCAAAAACTCCCTGTCCTGCACATGGCAGTTTTCCGATTCCCGAACGAGTGGCAGACCTGTTGGCTAATGGGGAATGTCCCTCAACGTATCTGGCAGTTTATATCTATGCCTTGCGCCAGTATCAATCCGGCAACCAAAACATATCCAATGACCGGATTGCTGAAGAATTAAAAGTCAGCCTTATTGATGTAGTCAACGCTTTTTTGTTCTACAGTTCTCAGGGACTTTTAAAAATCCATAATTTCACCAGTGTGGACAACGGAGATTTTGACATTGAATTTTGCTTTAGCGCAGAGACCGGTGTTTCTGTACCGCCTTTCCGCCCCTGCTATAAGTCTTCTGAAATCAGCCGTCGTCTTTCTGAAAATCCGCGGATGAGCCAGATGTATAAAATGGTAGGGCAAATTTTGGGCAAAACCTTGAGTTCTGCTGATACAGAGCTACTCTATTCCTTCCACGATTATTACGGCTTGCCCATCGAAGTAATTATTGTTTTAATTGAGTATTATGTTTCTAAAGATAAACGTTCCATGAAATTCATTGAAAAAGAAGTGGGCAAATGGGCTTCTGCCGGTGTAAACACCATCAAAAAAGCCAAAGCATATATTGAAAAGCGAGAAGCCTTTTTAAGCTATGCCGGTCAAGTGCGTTCAGCTTTAGGCATCCAGGAACGCCGTTTATCTACCCGTGAACTTACATATATCAACAACTGGCAAAATGAGTTTTCAATGCCTTTGGATATGGTGAAACTCGCTTTTGAAGCAACAGTCAACCAAACCGGCAAACTGTCTTTTGCCTATATGAATAAAATTCTGGAATCCTGGTCTCAAAACGGGTTCCGCAAACCGGAAGATGTGTCTAAGAAAAAGATACCGACAAAGGATAATCGAACCGGTCGTTATGATTTTGATGCCCTGCAGCGCCGTACTTTTGAAGCTGTGAATACGCCTACAGAGAGGAAGACAGAAAATGGCATATGAACGTGCCCTCTATTTTGCAGTTGAAAACGAATATGAGGAAATCCGCCGTCATAACGAAGCGGATTTAGAAGCACGCCGTTCTGCCGTATACGAAACTGTCCCTGAAATCCGGGAAATCGATAACGAAATTCATTCTGCCGGGCTCTCCATCGTTAATTTAGCTGTGCAGTCACCGGCTGATATGAAACAGCGATTGGCTGCCCTGCGCGACCATCAAAAGGCTCTGCAAATCCGTCGTAAAACTCTGCTTTTAGAAAACGGATTTGATGCGGACGAGCTTTCCATGCGGTATATGTGTGAACTTTGCAAGGATACCGGTGTCCGTGACCATAAGCCTTGCGAATGCTACCAACGCCGTTTGGTTATGAAAGCTTTTGAAAAATCAAATTTATCGCAACAGCTTCGCAATCAAAGCTTTAAGACTTTTGATTATTCGCTGTATTCTCAGGAGGTTGACCCCCAATTCGGTGTTTCTCCTTATAGAGCTATCCAAAACATTGTGGCTGTTTGCAAGCAGTTTATTACAGATTTTGACCGTACAGATAAAAACCTGTTATTCTGGGGTGAATCCGGCTTAGGTAAAACCTTTTTATCCACTTGCATTGCCAAAGAGCTGATTAAACAAGGCTATTCTGTCATTTATGAAACCACCTATCAGATTGTTTCCCGTTTGGAGGATTATAAATTCAAACGTGGCGATGATGCAGA
>SVJT01000135.1 GCA_015068865.1 Oscillospiraceae bacterium
CAATGGAAGAAGTAATTGAAGCGGCAAAAATGGCCGGTGCTCACGAATTTATTAGTCAACTGAAAGATGGCTACAACACATATGTGGGCGAGCGAGGTGTAAAACTCTCCGGCGGACAAAAACAGCGCATTGGCATTGCCAGAGTGTTCCTGAAAAATCCGCCTATTCTTATTCTGGATGAGGCAACCTCAGCACTTGATAATGAAAGTGAACGGTTGGTACAGCAATCTCTGGAACGGTTGGCTAAAGGTCGCACAACCTTTACCATTGCCCACAGACTGTCTACGATTCGCAATGCTAAATTAATTTTAGTGCTGACAGAAGAAGGAATTGTTGAACAGGGAAATCACGAAAGCCTGATGGAACAAAAAGGGTTATATTATAATTTATATCAGGCGGCATTACATGAAGATTAAATAAATAAAATAAGGTCTGTTGCTTTCGCAACAGACCTTATTTTTATATCAAGTGGTTTATTTTACAAAAACAATCTGCTCAACATAAGCGTTTTCAGCGGTTGCATAAACAGATTTAAAGGGTTCGCCGGTAGCTAAGTCGAAATATACTAACGAGCCTTTGGAAAGCTGTGTATCAGCCTTTTCCATATTGTCGTCGATGGCAAACAGGTCGCTGAAGGCTTTAGAACCGCTCATTTCAACAACTTCACAAGCGATACGAATGGTGTAGCCATTGCCGTTGTCACAGACTAAAGAGGGGTAATAAGTAAAGCGAACATCGGCGCCGAGTTCCTTAACGGAATCCTTTAAACTCTGCAGGAAGCTTGTGAAAATGGAGCTGTATTCACGAGCAAAATCATAGCTTTCAACAGGTGCAGAAACCTTTGTTTTGAACGGTGTGCTGTACAGAACAGAAGGCATATCCTCAAGCTTCACGCGGAAATCACCGTAAGGTGCTTCGGTCATAAAGAGAGAGTGATCCTTCTTGATATAATTACCGGTAACGGTGTTTACTTCAGAGGTAATATCTGTCTGAGAACCGATAACATCGTCTAACAGCAAGCAGATAACAGTGAAGTCATGCAGATTAATAGGAGCATCCAAATCTTCCTTTAAGGTGATAATGCCGTTATTCTTTGCATAGGTCAGGCAAATGTTGGCCATGTTTGTTACTTTGCCGGACAAACTTTCTGTGGTAGAACCATATACAAGTGTCTTCTTTGCTTTGGTGAAATACTGATGAACCAAAGCGGTAACTGTATCGCCGAAGGTGGCAGCTTTTTCGATAAATTCCGGAGTGTTCTTTTCTGCTCCGATATACTGGGAAATAACAGCTAAGTCTAACGCATATTGATGGTCAAAAGCTTTTGAAGCGTTTAAACCGAAATAAGAAAGCGTGTGCGCTTCGCCACCGATGCGAAGAGCAGCACGGGCCATCTCACCGTTGGTAATGGTTGCATTAGGATCGTAGGTCTTATTATCAAACAGATTTAAGCCGTAATAAACATTTTCTAAGATTTTGGGGCTAACGGTTTCATTAAAAGTAACGTTAGCAGCCTTTGCGTTCCGGGAACGGACAATTAATGTAGCAGCTTCAGCACGGCTTAAGGTGTCGTTTAAACGAAGGTTTACACCGTCGTCACCTTTAATTAAACCGGTGGCATACACCCAAGCAACAGCCTGAGGTGCTTTTTTATACTGAGAGGTAATGATAGCGGGAGCAAAAGCATCATTTACTCTGCCGCCGCGGATCCATAACAGTTCAGCAACCAAACCACGGGTAATTGGAATGTCAGGGAAGAACATATTTGTGTCATCTTCCGGGAAGTTTGCATTCATAATGTAAGAATATGCCCAGTGTGCGCTGGAAACATCACTGTAATCTCTGGGGCGAGTTACATCGCTTTTGCCTAGCATTTTAACAAATTCTGCACGGGTTACAGAGCCGTTGGGACGGAAGGAACCGTCTTCATAACCGGAAACTGTACCGTCTGCCACTAAGGTCTGTACGTTTTCGTAAGCCCAGTGAGATGCTTCTAAATCTGTAAAGGTGAGAGCGGAAGCACTAAAACTTAAAACAGAAAGAAGCATGGAAACAACTAAAACCAAAACTAAAGATTTTTTCATTTTTTAACCTCCTTGAATGGGTATAAAAATATAGTTAATTAAATTATAACATAATATGACCGGTTTCGCAAGGGGAGTTTTATTTGAATTTTAAAGAAATCTGTTTGAATATTATGGAGAAAAAAGAATTTATACTTGTTTTTTTATAAAATATATAGTACAATTAATTATATATGTGCAGTAAAAAAGAAACGAGGTTTCATGATATGAAAATCAAAGAAGGTTTTATTTTAAAAAATATTGCCGGTAAAACAGTTGCAGTGCCTGCCGGAGAAAATCTTGTGAACCTGCAGCTGATGCTCACTTTGAATGAAAGCGGTGCTTTTTTGTGGGAGTGTCTGCAGAAAGAAAGCAGTGAAGAAGAATTAATTGCGGCATTAACAGGAGAATATAATGTGGATGCAGAAACTGCAAAGAGTGATGTGCAGGAGTTTATTTCTGTTTTAAAGGAGAATCAGATTTTAGATGAAGCCTAAAGCCGGCCATGAACAGATAGAAATGGAATTGCTGTTGCCTTTTTTAAAGGAAATGCTGGCAGAGGGTAGGGAAGTTAAAATGACGGTGACCGGAAACAGCATGTATCCTTTGCTGCGTGACAGACAGGATAGTGTTTTGCTTGCGAAAGAAGAGCAACCGAAAAAATATGATATTGCTCTGTTTGTGCGCTCAAACGGAGAGGCTGTGTTGCATCGGATTATCAAATGCGGTCAAGACGGTTTTATTATGTTGGGAGATAACCAGTATGAAAAGGAAGGTCCCATTCTGCTGTCTCAGGTGGTGGCAGTAGCTAAAGGATTTTATCGTGGGGAACGATTCATTCCTTTCAATACATGGTGGTGCAGGTTATATACTTTTGTCTGGAGTAATGCCGGCATACTGCGAAAGGTGCTGAAGCCTTTTGTTGTTTGGGTCGGCAAGTTGATTAAACGAGCAGAACGAATGGAGTAGCCCAATGAAACGGATTTTAAAAAAAGCGCAATATGTTTTGCCCGGCATTATCGGGTTGACACTGGTTGGCACCGTCATTTCGCTGATGGGTGTTGTTTTTGCGTTCCTTTCTAAACGGGTGTTGGATGTGGCAACCGGTCAGGCAGAGGGCGATTTGCTTAAAGAAGGACTGTTATTGTTTGGCTTTTTGGCGTTTCAGCTGGTTTTGGATGTGGTGCTGTCTGTTCTGGATGTTCGTGTTAGCGGAAGGTTTCAAATTCGCGAAAAAACAAATTTGTTCAGTGCAATTATGAAGAAGAATTATATGCAGATTTCGGAGTATCATTCCGGTGAATTGTTGAATCGAATTAACAGCGATGTCAACATTGTGACCACCGGTTTGATTCAAATGCTTCCGAATCTGTTTTTTTATGTCACCAGAATTATATCCTCTTTCTTCGCACTGTATGTGTTGGATAAAACGTTTGCTTTTTTGTGCTTAATGGTGGGACCGCTGATTTTTATAACAGCGTGTGTATACAGAAAATATATGAAGAAACTGCACAAGGAACATCAGGAAGCTGATGGTCGTGTAAAATCCTTTATGCAGGAAACGCTGAAAAATCTTTTGGTCATAAAATCCTTTGGATGTGGGGAAGCGGCAGCTGAAAAAAGCCGCAGATTACAGTTTAAACAGTTCAAGTTGAATCTGAAGCGGAATCGAATCAGCATTTTGGCTCATGTTTTCTTTTATGTTGGATTAACAGCCGGCTATTACATAGCTTTGGCATGGGGTGCCTATAAAATTTCCAAGGGACTTATGACCTTTGGTACATTAACAGCATTGTTGCAACTGGTTGGTCAGATTCAGACCCCGTTCCAGGGTATTTCTTCCTTACTTCCTCAGTATTATGCAATGCAGGCTTCCGGAGAACGGTTGGCAGAAATTGAAGATTTGCCGGAAGATACAGTGAGTATTTGTGAAGTAGAAAAAGTGAAAAAATGGTCATCGGTTGAGCTTTCCGGCGTTGAATTTGGATATTCAACAGAGAAGGTTTTAAGTGGGGTTGATTTTTCAGTTAAAAAAGGTGAGTTTGCAGTGATAACAGGTACCTCCGGTACAGGAAAGAGCACCTTGTTAAAGGTTATGTTAGGCATTTTCCCCCTGGAAGCAGGAGAGGGGTTTGCAGTGCTGGAAGATGGCA
>SVJT01000136.1 GCA_015068865.1 Oscillospiraceae bacterium
GCCCTCTAGGCGAGGGAGGCTTTACCCACATAAACCGTCTGCTAAACTCCTTATTTTGCTATACAATTAACCTAAGTTGATTTTTTACTATTACATTTCTGTTCATCAGCAATGGCCTATTTTGAACCACGCGACTATCGCGTGGTTTTCGTTATACAAAAAGAACCAAGACAAATGTCTTGGTTCTTTTTGTTTCTTATTTTATTTCCTTAGATAGAATCCCAAATATTCTGAATAAATGTTTTAGCCTCTTCCAACTCAATGGTCTGACGTTCTCCTTCAATTTCACGTTCAAAGGTCAAAACGCCGTCATAGCCAACCTTGTTTTTCAGCTTATCTAAAAATACGGGGAAGTTCACATCACCCTCGCCAATAGGAAGCTCAGGGCCAAGTGTTCTACCCTCAGTGGGCGAGCTTGCATCCTTAATATGTACGCCACGCACATATTTACCAAAAACATCCAAAGCATCAATCGGATTGCCCTTACCATATCTGTAAAGATTAGCCGGATCAAGGTTAACGCCTAAATTACCTGTGCCAATGTCCTCGATAATGCGAAGCAATGTAACCGGTGTCTCCTGTCCGGTCTCAAACAGAAAATACTGGTCATTTCTCTTTAAGTGCTCAGCCAGTTCGCGCAGGTCTGTCACAAGCTGTAAATATTCTGTAGTCATGGGGTTTTCAGGAATAAAACCCACATGCGTAATCACGTCTGTAATGCCCAGTTCCTTTGAAAAATCTGCTCCCAGCTTCATTGACTGGATGCGTTCACTTCTTGTCGAAATAGGCACCAAACCCAAGGTCTGCTGTCCTTCACACAGGTTCCAGGTAGGATTACCCGGCCAGCGACACCAAGATGCCGAAAGTCTGATACCATACTTTTCACGGTATTCCTTCACTCGTTCAATATGCTCAGGGGTCAGATTTTCCGGTGTACATTTAATCCACATTTGCATCGTTGGAATACCCAACTCTGCCACTCTTTTAAATTCTTCTTCTTTTGTTCCAACAATAACGCCAAATTCCATATGCTTCTGTCCTTTCTCTGTTAAATACGATTAACTTGCCTTTATCGTATAATAAAAGAAACACAAAAACAATACAAAATCATTCATGAAACTAACATTATTGTACACTACATCTCGATTTTAACATAGCAAAAATCAGTTCGATGCGTCGAAGGGCCATTGTAAAAATACACCCAAAGGCTACCATCTGCCAAACTCTCCATATAAGGATGTCCCACCGCAAAAGCGGCCATTTCACTCCAAACATCATTCATACCGCTATTCTGCTTACCCTTCGTGTTCTTTCCATATTCAAAAACAGTCATCACATCAGTCCAGGTCTTGCCATGGTCGCGGCTTTCTGCCAATCGAATTTCCGGCACCGATTCGCGATTAATATAAACCGCAAGCCTGCTGCCGTCCTTTCCATCAATCACATTTCCCGGCTGACCAACCAATCCGGTATCAATTAACTCGCCAAAGGTGCGCCCGCCATCCTTACTTTCACAGTAATGAATGTTAACATAATCCCCCTTATCACGATCAAAACTCCAGAATATATCTGTAATCGTTCCGTTAGAAAGCGTATCCATGCGCTGGTCCCAATAATAAACTGTCGGGCAATCTGTAATCACCACTTCGTCACCCCAGGTATATCCGCCATCATTAGAGTAAACAACACAGCTGTGATGCACCCAATACTTCGTCTCATAATATGGCTTGTTCACCTCAAATTGAATACCAATTCTACCTTCTTTTGTAAGAAATGGTGCACCCGTAAGCGGCAACGGCATATCATAAAATGTCTGCACCTGAACCCTCTCTAAATCTGTCCATGTTTTGCCGCCATCAGCAGAGTGTGCTACCATAATGTATGTATCCTTTAGTCCCTCTGTCTCTTCATTATAATAGGGCAAATCCTCCATAGTAGCATCCACAGCATTCACAACCGCCATCAAATTATCAGGCGCCACTTCCAAAAAATAACCGGTGCGCAGCGTCGTCGGCTTCCCATTAACCATCGGTGACTCAAAAAAGGCAACCGGCTCACTCCATGTCTTTCCATTGTCTGCCGAAATACAGGTCATAGATTGTTCTGTTTTATTATAAGGGCCTTTCGTTTCTCCTGCTCTAAAGCTAGCCAACAGGTGTCCGTCCGAAAGCTGACATAAAGCCGGAAAAGCGCAGCTTGAAAGCTTGGGATTATTTTCACCTGAATATATAATGCCTTCTTCTATAATTTTCATCATCATAACTCCTTTATTTAAAAGTCATAATTTTATATGTGTCAATTATAACTTAACCATTTTAGAAATACAACTAAAAAAATGATTTTATAAAAAGTTGTCCTTTTTGTACATAAAAAGAACCTGCAGAAAATTCTGCAAGTCCTTTTTTTTATCATATTATATACTGTTCTCAGCGAAAAATAAAGGAAAAAATATCTGCATCACGCATAGTAAACTGTAATTTAACCGGTCGACCGGCAAGCTTTGAAACATCTTTACCTTCACCAAAATAAACCGTTCTATCCGTGGTGTTACCAAAGAGCTCACAGCTGTGATAGCCTTCAATGGGTTTACCCGTCTCATCCAAAATATCCACATAAACAAAACCGATAGCCGAAGTTGCAAAATTAATCGAAAGCTCACTGCCATCAAAAATAATCGGCTTTGTAACAAGGGTCTTCATGTCATAATCCGCATGATAAGAAGCAAACCCATCAAGACGCAAAGTGTAACGACGCAACGCTTTACACGAAGTTGAAACATTTTCCTCAGCAAAAATCGAAAGCTCCGTTTCCTTGCTGGGCGCTTCACATGGCGTCTCTGTCAGATTATACATCATATACACATCGCCATAAATCCAGTTATAGTCATGCTCCGGCTCAGCACCCATAAAAGCCTCAGGAAAGCGATGCCAGTTAAGTCCATCACGCGAACTCATAAACACAGCATCCGTAATCGCCAAGCCAATACGTGGACCAATTTTAATTCTATCTTTTCGCCACTCTGCATTAACAGGACCGCCCAACTGCTCATAGTTCGGTGTCCACGCTTTACGCTCTGTGTAACGAGTCGCCGTGCCAACATACATGTGTGGCGCACGTTCATAGCGTTTAATACCGTTTGTATAAAGCGGATAATCATCCTTGTCGCTGTAGCTGATGCGTTTTGGCACAGTCCAGGTTTTAAAGTCTTTTGATTCCATATAGCGAATATCACGAATGCCATCACGAGCCAAAGACTTTTCCATGTGCTTAAGCACAAGTCCATCTTCATTGGCCGTAACTGCCGGACCATAATCCATATGAAGGCCACGCACATACATTCTGTAAACGCCGGCTTCCTTATCGTAATGTGCTGTGTTTTCCGAGTCAAAAAGACCGGCAAAAGGCTCATCCGCACCGGATAGCTTCCACCCCAGTTTAAAATTAATGCCATCGCCCGATGTATAGCACCAAAGCTCACGAAAACCCGGGAAAATCTTATCATGGTTAACGGTCTGGGCAATACCCTTAATTTTTTCGTCCGGCGGACAATCCGGATTTTCATCTAAAAACACAAAGAAGTTGTCAAGTTCTTCCTCAAAAGTACCGTTTGTGCATTGCAACTTTATCACGTTATTTTCACGACTGCCGTCAATTTCATAAAAGCCAACATTATGGCGCTCCAAGTGGAACAAATCCGGTCCTTTCATCAGGCACAAAGCACGCAAAGAACGAGTCTCCTTGTTAAAATCCTTTGTCAACTGCGGCTGATTTTCGCAGGGAATACCCGAAGTATAATACACATAGTATTCGCCCTGCCACTTAATATAGCTAAAATAGCTCACACCCTTTGACTCCCAAAACTTGTCAAAGGTATAAACCCGCTCTTTTTTAGTTGGCTTGTGCAAGGTCAATTTCGCTGTGGTGCCCTCTTTGTCCACCAAAAAGTCATCCCATAAAACCTCACGTCTGTTCCCGATGTTAATATACATCTCGTTCACCCTTTCTGAGCTGCTTAATTTTATATGTTTCACTTGATTATGAAAATGATAGTCAAACCCATTATAACTTAGAAATTTTAGAAAGAATACAATAAAAATGCTTTTTTTATAAAATTTCGTTTCTTTTTTATTATACAAAAAAGGACTTACCGGCAACTATGACTGCAAGTCCTTTTAAAAATCTTATTATCCT
>SVJT01000005.1 GCA_015068865.1 Oscillospiraceae bacterium
GCCAAACTAAAGTTTGTCGCCATTCTCCTACCTCATGTTCCGCCCGGCAGGGCATAAGAAGAAAATGTGGCGGTTAGAACGAAATATGAAAGGAATTACTTTAGTTTTGTTATATTTTTATGTAAAGGGGATGACCGCTCATCCCCTTTACGAATCCCCTGCCGCGCCAGGCGTTTAAATTCTAAAAATCCAGCCGCTTATTTTTGCAAAATCTTATCGTCGCGCCCAGTCGGCAACTTATGCCTCCAGAGCGCTAAAACAAGCTGTCAGCAAAGGAAATCGAAACAGCTTGTTTTACGATGATTTTGCAAAACTTTCGCGGGGATTTTATCGGAATTTGAAACGCAACGGCGATTTTCTACGCAATTAGTTTATGATACTTTTCTAAATCACAAAACGCAAAAAGCCTCTGCTATATCATCTTATATTTTATAATTAATTTAATTTTAATTCTTTTACGGAATTATGTCAATAGTAAAATTACATATAATTCTAATATAGAATTTAATGTAAAGGTATTTGATATCTATGAAAATTAGAAAAAAAGAATATGGAAATAGTAATATCGTTGGCAAAACCATTGAAAAATTAAGACTCGAAAAAGGCATTAAACAAAATGAATTTATATCTAGAATGCAAATTATGGGTTGCAATATCAACCCAACGAGTTATTCCAAATTAGAAGGACAAATTCGTATCGCCACCGATAAAGAAGTTTTTGCCGCTGCTAAAATTCTGAATGTCAGCATTGATTCTCTGTTTCCTTCCCCAAAAGACGACGAATAAAGCTCTGTAGCTACAAAAAAAGACCGCTTGAAATTTCAAGCGGTCTTTTATGATTTTTACATTAATTCTTAGCCTAATTCAGCAAAGTACTTAATGGTTCTTACCATCTGGCTGGTGTAAGAATTCTCATTGTCATACCAGGAAACAACCTGAACCTGAGAATAACCGTTGTCCATATTGGTAACCATTGTCTGAGTAGCATCGAAGATGGAACCGAACTTGCTGCCTACGATATCGGAAGAAACGATTTCGTCTTCATTGTAAGCAAAGGATTCATTAGCAGCAGCCTTCATAGCAGCGTTAATGCCTTCAACAGTAGCCTTACCCTTAACAACTGCAACCAGGATTGTGGTGGAGCCGGTGGGGGTAGGAACACGCTGAGCGGAACCGATGAGCTTGCCGTTCAGTTCGGGAATAACCAGACCGATTGCTTTAGCAGCACCGGTGGAGTTAGGAACGATGTTAACAGCACCTGCTCTGGATCTTCTCAGGTCACCCTTTCTCTGAGGACCGTCTAAGATCATCTGGTCGCCGGTGTAAGCGTGAATGGTGGACATGATACCACTTTCGATGGGCATGTAATCATTCAGAGCCTTAGCCATGGGAGCCAGACAGTTGGTTGTGCAGGAAGCTGCAGAAATAACAGTGTCTTCCTTAGTTAAAATGTCATGGTTAACGTTGAAAACAACGGTGGGCAGATCGTTACCTGCAGGAGCAGAGATAACAACCTTCTTAGCGCCTGCTGTGATATGAGCAGAAGCCTTTTCTTTAGATGTGTAGAAACCGGTACATTCCAGAACTACATCAACGCCTAATTCACCCCAGGGGATGTTTACAGCGTCTTTTTCTGCATAAATTTTGATGGTCTGACCGTCAACGGTGATAGAATCTTCACCAGCAGAAACGGTGTCTGCCAGAGCATATTTACCCTGAGCGGAATCATACTTTAATAAGTGAGCCAGCATTTTGGGGCTGGTTAAGTCGTTGATTGCAACAACCTCATAACCTTCTGCACCGAACATCTGTCTGAAAGCCAGACGACCGATACGACCGAAACCGTTAATACCTACTTTTACTGCCATAGTATAAAAACCTCCTAAATAATTGTTATAATTTTATCATATCTATTTTACAATATTGTAATAAAATATGCAAGTATTATTTTGTATTTTTTTCATTTTTTCTTTTATTCCACATAAAAAAGGTACATTTTTCTTCGTTCTTTATATATTTTTACTTATTCTGCCTCTTTAGTCAGTGTATAATCCTTTAAAATCTCCGCTTTTTTAATGACCGGTTTTTTAATAATCTCATCATGATTTAAACCGCGGGTTGGTAGTGCTGCCATTTTATCTGCAATTTCAATTCCCTCAACCACTTTGGCAAAAGTAGCATATTTTCCATCTAAATAGGGCGCTGCATCTACCATTATAAAAAACTGACCACTGGCAGAATTGTGGTTATCGGCGCGCGCCATCGACAGAACACCACGTTCATGCTTTAAGTTATTCTCAAAGCCGTTTTCTGTAAATTCGCCTTTAATACTTTTACCGGATCCGCCTACACCAAAGCCATCAGCCGAGCCACCCTGCACCAGTCCGGGAATGCTGCGATGAAACACTTTACCATCATAATAGCCGGACTTTACGCAATCCAAAAACAGTTTTACACTTTCCGGTGCGATTTCAGGATAGGTTTCAATAATAATTTCGCCTTCGTCTAACGTTAATTTAACAAAGGTGTGCTTTCCTCCACCGCTGTTGCAACCGGATAAAACACAAACACACAAAAGTAACACACTCATAACCATGGATATTATTTTTTTCATTGTAAAACTCCTTATCTTCTGCATTATTTTAATAGCAAAATCAGATGCCACAAAATCATTTTACCGTGAGTAAAAATGCTTGCTTGCAAGGGCATTTTTGCGACACCGTCAATTGACACATACAGAATTCCATAAAATAAAATTCTATATGTGTCAATTATAGAATTCGTGAATGATTTAGATGCCGGTTATTTTCTCTTATCTAAAAAATATTTTAAAATTATTTCTAATATAGTAATAATTAGCGAGCATAACACAAAATGCCATATTAAAAACTGATATTCTTCTGTTACTTCAGGATGAAAACCAACCCCATAATTTTTACGTGATAAATACTCAAATATAAATCCGATTGTTGAACATATAAAAAGTACAAGATTATATATTATCAAGTTTCTTTTTGAAGTCGCAAAACACACATTCACTAATGACACTGCCAACGCAAGTAAAACAACATATGTAACCGGTAATATTCCTATATAAACAAATAAACAAGGAATTATGATTGCTATATTCAGCAATAGCAATTTTCTTTTCATTTCATCACCTTGGGTATATTAGTTAATTTTTCTTTGCAGTAGTTACGGATGCAATAAGCAATTTTTTGATTTTACTGCATTTATCATACATATTTGTGTATTCCTCTTCTGTTATCATTTTCGTTTCCTTGAAAAGAGCTAACCAATAATCACTTTCGTAACACTCTTTCAAGGCTATCTGAAATTTATTTATAAAGTCTGCTTTACTTGCAGCATAATTTGCTTCATGAATATTGGCTCCAATGCTTGTACCGCTTCTCAAAAGCTGATTTAACAGTACATTTCCTTTTCTGTTTTCCTTTATCTCTGCACACAGATTAACAATATCAACTGCAAATTGTTTTGACAAATCTACAAGTTTATTCTCTTTCATATCTTTTCTCCATTTAATGAATTGACAACTTTGTTATCATGAATTGGCTAAAGCCATGAATTCTCACTTCGATCCATGAATTGAATTGCCTTTTAATGCACGAAGTGTAATTCATGAGCCGCAGGCTCAATTCATGAAATCGCAGATTTCAATTCATGTCGAAAGGCAATTCATTGATTTCATCTTCGATGAAATCATTATATAATTAGGTTACAGGAAAGATGCACCTTGTTTTTAATGAATTGACAACTGGCGTTGTCATGAATTGGCTAAAGCCATGAATTCTCACTTCGATCTATGAATTGAATTGCCTTTTAATGCACGAAGTGTAATTCATGAGCCGCAGGCTCAATTCATGAAATCGTAGATTTCAATTCATGCCGCAAGGCAATTCATCGATTTCATCTTTGATGAAATCATTATATAATTAGGTTACAGGAAAGATGCACCTTGTTTTTAATGAATTGACAACTTTGTTGTCATGAATTGGCTAAAGCCATGAATTCTCACTTCGATCCATGAATTGAATTGCCTTTTAATGCACGAAGTGTAATTCATGAGCCGCAGGCTCAATTCATGAAATCGTAGATTTCAATTCATGACGAAGGCAATTCATTGATTTCATTTTTGATGAAATCATTATAGCACTTTCATAAAAAAATGGCAATATTTCTTTCGAAAATTGCCATTTGGTTTTTATTCTATTTTTTTATCCGACCAAAATAGTCCTTTGATATGGAACTGACCACTTTACTCAATCCAAATATACCAATTAGATTAGGAATAGCCATTAAACCGTTCATTGCCTCTGAGATACTCCAGATTAAATCAAGGCTGCCGATTGTGCCAACGAAGACAAACACTACATAAATACATCTGTAAACAAACACGGCCTTTTTAGACTTGTCCGACAAAAATTCTATACACACTTCACCGTAATAGGCCCAACCAAGAATTGTAGACAAGGCAAAGAAAATCGTCGATGCCGTCACAACAAAACCGCCAATACCGGGAATAATCGCATTGAAGGATGCAATGCTCAATGCCGCACCCTGAAACTCTCCCGCACTCCATAAACCCGTTGTTAAAATAACCAGGGCAGAAATGGTGCAGATTATGAGGGTTGTAAAAAATACTTCAAACATACCCCAAAGCCCTTGATGAACGGGATTTTTTGTACTGGATGCCGCATGGGCAATGGGTGCACTGCCCAAACCCGCTTCATTGGAAAACACACCTCTGGAAAACCCATAATGCATTGCCAGGACAACGCCATAGCCTGCCACACCGCCCGTTGCTGCTTTGAAATTAAACGCCTCTTTAAAAATCAATTCAAACGCAGCAGGGATTTTATCGCAATTAATGACTAATGCTATCATTGAGCATATCACATAGAAAACAGCCATAAACGGTACTAATTTTTCATTAACGGAAGCGATTCTGCGCATTCCTCCCAATATAACTGCTGCAACAACAACCGTAAGGACAGCACCGGTAATCAACGGATTAACACCAACAGTGCTTTCAAGGGCAACAGCTATAGAATTAGACTGGGTTGCATTGCCCGTACCCAGACATGCTACCATGGCAAATACTGCAAATAAAACAGCAAGCCACTTCAGATGCAAACCATTTTTTATATAATACATCGGTCCGCCAACCCACTGTCCCTGTTCATTCTTCTCTCTGTAATGTAAAGAAAGAATGATCTCGGCATATTTTGTTACCATACCCAGCAAAGCACTGACCCACATCCAGAAAACCGCTCCCGGTCCGCCTGAAACAATCGCCGTAGCCAAACCGGCAATGCTGCCTGTTCCGATGGTGCCTGCCATGGCAGTAGCAACCGCCTGAAACGGGGTAACGCCCGAGCCATCTTTTTCGTGTTGTTTTTTTGAAAAAACACCCAATATAGTGTTTTTCAGCATATAACCAAACTTTTTAAACTGCAAAAAACCTGTCTTAAACGATAGGAATAAACCTGTTCCTATCAATAACGTCAACATAACAGGACCCCAAACAACGCCATTCACTTTTTCAATAACCAGACTAATGAACTCCATGGTGTAAAAACTCCTCCGATTTCCAATCCCCAAATATTACATTGAAACAAAATCCTTTTTTTCCGGCAGTAAGCAAACTTCATACTTATTGGTGGAAAGGACAACCGATGTGCGGGTAAGAGACACCCCACCAATTGATTTAACAAAATTCAAAATTTCTTCCAGCGTTTTTCCCGACTTAGTTACAACCTTCAGAATAAAATCGAAATCTCCTGCTATATAATGACATTCTGCCACAGAACCGTTATTGTTAATCTGCCTTATAAACTCTTCATTATATTTAGGATGCTCAAGACTAACATATATAAACGCTACAAGGTCCCTGCCTATGGTATTTTGATTGATAATTGCCGTATACTTTTCAATAATTCCTGAATTTTCAAGTTTTTTAATTCTTTCGATAACTGCAGAAGTGGAAAGATTAATCTTCGCACCTATATTGGTTGCATTTTCTCTGGCATTCTCTTTTAAAGCCTCTAAAATTTTATAATCTAAAACATCCATTTTGCATCCCCCTTTTGATTAAATTATATAAAATTTAAAAAGAAATGTAAACACGACAAAAAAACATTCCTATTTTTTTCTCTAAAAATTTTATTGTCAAAAAATTTTTCTTTACATTTATTTTTTCCCAATATTAAACCGAAAAATTTTTGGTAAAATAAACACATATTGACAGAAAACGACAGGTTTTCTTACGAAACTAAATTACAGATAACTGTAGACTTTATACAGAATTTGTAATATAATGAAATGAGTGTTTGTATTAAAAGGAGAAAAAACATGCGAATGAGAAAAAAGAAGCATCTCCATGAGCGATTGGATGCTTGTACCGGCTTAATACTGTATGACATTTCAGAATTTAACAACGACATCAAAAGCGTTTTTCTGAATAATAATCCGCTCCGCATGGAAATCGGTTGCGGCAAAGGCGGTTTTATACTGGAGATGGCAAAACGAAACCCACAGATTAATTTTCTTGCCATTGAAAAAAATATGAATGTTTTGTTGCTGGCCGCTGAAAAAATCAAGGCTGAGGGGCTGAAAAATGTTAAACTGTTTGCCGGCGATGTAAACATTCTCAGGCAGTTTGAAACTGAATCAAAGTGCGAGATGATTTACATAAACTTTTGTGATCCCTGGCACAAAAACAGTTATCGCAGACGTCGTCTGACCCACGAGCAGCATTTAAAGCTATGGGAAAAGCTTCTTTGTGAAAACGGGGAACTGCATTTTAAAACCGACAATCAGAAGTTGTTTGAGTTTTCCCTCAACTCTTTTGCCGATTATGGATTAAAGCTCCGGAATATTACCTTCGATTTACATAACTCTGATTTTAAAGGCAATGTGATGACGGAATATGAAAAGCTCTTTTCCTCTCAGGGACAGCCAATTTACCGTTGCGAAGCCATTTATGTTAAATGATAAAAAAGGATGTAAAAAAGTTAAACTTTTTTACATCCTTTTTGTTATGCAACGGGCTTTGCTATAGCCACAAAATCATCACCAAGAAATGTTTTCACATCCTGCTCCGAAGGTTCTTTTAAAAAGATACCGAAGCAGGTGGCGCCGGAACCGCTCATCATCACGTGGTCTGCACCGGCTTTTTTCAATTTTACCAAAAGCTCCGAAATGGCAGGACAGTATGCCGTCGCCACCCTCTCCATCATATTGCTCATATGAAGAAATGCTCTTGGCAGGTCATTTTCTTTTAGCGCTGCAAGCAATGCATCGCTATCACCGATTTGGGGGTTTGTTTCTCCGTCCAATGCCTTATAAATCATACCCGTGCTGACTTGAACACCGGGATTTGCCAGCACAATATAGCAATTATTAAGCCCTGTTACCGATGTTAACCGTTCCCCGATACCTTCTGCCAAGGCAGGTTTTCCATATAGACAAAAGGGAACATCGGCTCCCAGCTTTACACCTATTACTGCCAGTTCTTCAACTGTTTTCCCAAGATTGCAGGCTTTGTTGATTAAGTGCATCACTGCCGCCGCATTGGTGCTGCCGCCGGCAAGTCCTGCCGCAATGGGAATACGCTTTTCAATGTGAATGGAAAATCCACAGGAAAGGGCAAAGGTTTCCTGCATCAGTTTTGCCGCACGCCAGGCAATGTTCCCTTCGTCCACGGGCAAATCTGAAGCATTGGTGGTCAACTGTATCTCATTTGTTTCTAAAACAGAAAGAGTGACTGTATCACCAAAATCTACTGTTTGCATCACGCTTTCAATATCATGATAGCCGTCGGGACGCTTGCCCAACACAAATAAGGACAGATTAATTTTGGCGCAAGCCGTCATGCTGAATGTTTGCATAATATGCCTCTTTTCTTAGTTTACAAACTCAAATTCCAGATCGCAGATACGAACCGGATCCCCTTCATTGATGCCGGCCTCCTCTAAGGCTGCAATAATGCCGGACTCACGCAAAGAACGCTGGAAGAATTGCAGTGATTCATAATCAGAGAAGTTGGTACTGCCCACAATCCGTTCTGCACGGCCACCTTCCACGCGGTAGGCTTCGCCTTCACGAACAATGGTAAAGGTATCTGCTTCTTCCTCCTGAGGAATATCTTCATAAACCTCCTGTTCCGGAATGGGCAATTCTTTTAAGCAACCAAAGGCAAAGGCCATCAGCTCGCGAGTGCCCTGACCAGTCGCCGCCGAGATTTCAAACAATAACAAATCTCTTTCTTCCATTTCTTTTTTGAAGGCTTCGTACATATCAGGATCTGTTAAAATATCGGTTTTATTAGCAACGACTATCTGTGGTTTTTCAGCCAGTTTCGGATTGTATAATTTCATTTCTTCGCAAATGGTATCAAAGTCTTCAATGGGATTTCTGCCTTCAATACCGGATACATCAACAAGGTGCAAAAGCAGTCTTGTGCGCTCAACGTGGCGGAGAAATTCATGACCTAAACCGGCACCCTCACTGGCGCCTTCTATAATACCGGGAATATCGGCCATCACAAAGCTTTCACTTTCACCAACCGAAATAACACCTAAGTTTGGCTCTAATGTGGTAAAATGATAATTCGCTATTTTGGGACGGGCACTGCTGACAACTGACAAAAGAGTGGATTTGCCCACATTTGGAAAACCAACCAAGCCTACATCAGCCAGCAGCTTCAGCTCCAGTTTGATTTTGCGTGAAACGCCGCGCTGACCGGGTTTTGCAAACTTAGGAACCTGACGGGTAGGTGTGGCAAAATGGGTATTCCCCCAGCCACCGTTTCCACCCTTTGCCGCCACAAAACGGTCCCCGTGATGGTTTAAATCCGCTATTGTTCTGTCTGTTTCTGCATCTTTAATCAAAGTACCAATCGGCACACGGATAATCATATCTTCACCGCTGCTGCCGGTACATTTGGCACCGCGACCATCACCGCCGTTTTGTGCCTTATATTCTCTTTTATAGCGAAAGTCCATCAGAGTGAGCAAACGTCCGTCGGCAACAAACACAACATCACCGCCTCGTCCGCCATCGCCGCCATCCGGACCGCCTGCCGCCACATACTTTTCGCGTCTGAAGGATACAAGACCGTTCCCTCCGTTTCCGGAACGAATTTCTATTTCTGCAACATCTACTAACATATTGTAAATACCTTTCCTTTCTCAGTTAATCTCATGACCGATACGCGCATCAAAAAACTTTTGATTTCCTCTTTCATCCGTAATCACATATATCGGTAATGCTACAAACTCACGGCTATCTAAATAATCGCCTGCCATATAAAATCCATTTTCAATGCTTACAACGGTTTTCGGCCATCGGTCTTCCCTGTGTATTAATCCTGCCAAAACAGCCGTTACATCCAGAAGTTGTTCATCTTCATAAACTTCTGCCTCCTGAGGGGAAAACCAATGTCCCTCCATCGTTACGATTGCCTCTTTATCCGTTTTAATACTCATGGAAATGCCATACATTTTTATATCCTTATATACAGGCACAACCTGACCGCAGAACAATCCATCTCGCTGTTTTCCTTTAACAATGGCAAACTCTTTCGTTTTAAAACCCAACTCCGTTAGCCATTTTTTAATATTCTTCTCATCCGCCTTCTCATTCTGTTCATACCGCACATAATTCTTTTTGTTTTGATAGGTAACATACGTTTCTTTAATCCGAAGAGTTGCTCTTTCGTTTTCAAACAAATATTCATGTTTTTCATCATCAGACAATTTAACTTCATAGGTACCCAAAAAAACCTCTGCCGCCTGTATTGGATTGCCAAAACTGTTTTTCATATTAATATTCTGATTTTTTGCACGTTTTAGCGGCACCGTTTCTTCACGGATATCAATCCCTTTGTCACGCAAAACTTGTACCGTTTTCTGTACTGTTTCCTTCGGTAGCCGTTCATAATTTAAACGGGTTTGCAACAGAACAAACAGCAAAAAAGCATCTACCGTTAAAAACATAATAATTAAAATGGTTTTGGCTCGTCCCCAGTTCATGGCTCACCTTCTCACTCAAACAATCTTTCTTTCCCGTCAACAATACCGTTCCAGGTAGGTGCGATGTTTCCTTCTTTATCGACTGTATAGCACACGGCAACCTTTTCAATGCGTAACGCATTTGTTCCGTCATACAAAGCATTTACCAACTTATCTGCCGCCGAAATCACCGGTGGTAATTGCCATATCTCATTTTCTCTTTTTTCGTAAACCTTTAAATTATGACGGTAGGAAGTTAGGTATCCTTCTCTTACTTCCATTTCTATAACCGGACAATAACCGTTTTCTGTTTGTTGACGAACCGGAATCCCGTCAATACAATAATCAAAGGACAGTTTAAACGAATTATGTTTATCTGTGTGATTCACAAGGCTTGTACTGATTTGTAAATGTTTAAAATATGAATTGGGCATATGATTACACAATTCCGTAACAAAATCAACCGCATCCGCCGTCGCTTTGTGCACATCATAGTTGGTTCTGTCTGTACTGTTTGAAATATCTAACCCATGGCTTCCCTGTACCGCCTGATACTCTAAAATACCGTTTGGATACAGCGTTAAAGTGGCATTATTCTCTACAAATACGCGTGCATTCTCTAAGTCTGTATAACGCCGCATAGTCCGTGAATTAACTGAAAAAACTTCCAAAACCGCATCCGTTAATTCATCAAACTTTTCACGATTTTCTTCTTCTGTGCCCGCAAGCTGTATGGTTGGGACCTCTACTGTTGTTAAATCCAGCAAAACTAACGGCTCAAACAATACTTTGGAAGCAGAATTTTCCTGCTCTTTATGGAAATTCAATTCAAAAGAATAAGAAGGAATACTGCCACCGGCACTTTCCTCTAAAAATTCTTTTAACTGTTCATCCAGTGTGCTTTTCTCGGTTTCAATTACATAGCGGTAAATGTTGTTGCTTTTTTTGTCTGTAATATAAAGAGAAACGTCATTCATAACGCTGTCGTGTAAGCCAATAATGTAACCATTAATAACGCTTAAATCCTCCGTTAAAACAGAGCTGCTTTGATCACACACCGCCAAGGAAAACAAACGGAAATCACATTCCTTACCGTAATCAACATAAATTGTTTTTCCCTTTAAAAGAGAATGATATGTTTCTACACTGATAGATACTTTTGATTTAATTGTATATTTTTCTAACAGGACATTACTGATAAACTCATTAGAAAGGCTTCTCATTTCCTCATAATCTTTATGACCGCTTTGAAATACCACACGTTGTCCTGAATGGTTCAAAATAATTTTTTCAGGTTTAAACAACACCTTCATGTTTTGGGAAAAACCCTCTTTAGACTCTTTTGTAAACCACTGTTGAATCGGATTCATAATGTGAGTGCGAAAAGATGTTGTTATGTAATCGTAACCGCCGGGCAGAAAATAGCTGCCAAACCAAATTTGCCAAACCAGAAAAAACATAAGACCAATTGAAAAAAACAACATTACATTTTTCAAGTGTTTCTTGACTATTGATTTTTTAAACATTTTCCGCCTCCTTTCCGATACGAAACAAAAACGAGGCATCCGCCGTTTTTAATCCACCGGATCAAAACTACTGACACCCCGTTACCATACTCCAGTATTTAATTGAAGATTGCGCTGATAACACCTTTAATTCTGTCCATAAAACTGATGTTCAAAAGATTAACTTCAAATTTTACAACAGTATAAACAGAATCGTCCCATCCGCCACGAATTAAAAACTTATTATTACCTTCATTTAAGTCCACCTGACCGGCATATAACATTGTGGCACCAACTGTGGTTTCCATCGGCACATCATCAACCACAATTTTGTGGTAGTTCCCGGTCGTTGGGTCAAACCGATATACCGTTACCTGAGCACCTTCAGGCACAGTAGCCGAAATAGGCAATTTTTTATTATTCGTTGACGTAATCAGCTGTTCGGGAGCTTTCAGCGTAAGCAAACCTTCTTCTGTGGATTCAATATCTGCAGGTAATACATCAGGCGCTGCATAAACACTTGTTGCCAAACCCACAGTCATAACAAGAAGCAGCAAAACCACACAGATTTTTGTTATGTATTTTTTAAGAACCAACTGCAACACCTCCTGATACAGTTTCAGACAGGCAAAATGCCTTGTTAATAAGCCTCTTTTCCTTATCAGTTCATACAATGACACTTCTAAGTGTACTTATTGTATCATATGTTCTTTACAAATGTGTTACGGCAATATTATGTTCCATTTACATTTTAAGGACGAATTATGTTGACTCCGGTTTCATCATCGGCAACGTGATGATGACTTCTGTACCCTCATTCACCTTACTGTTAATGGAAATTGTTCCTTCGTGAGCATCAACAATGCTTTTGGAAATGGCCAGTCCCAGACCGGTTCCGCCTTTTTCTCTGCTTCTGGCTTTATCCACTCGGTAGAAACGTTCAAATATACGTTTTAAATCTTTCTCCGGAATGCCCATGCCATTATCTTTTACCTTAATGGTCACTTTTCCGAAAACCTGGCTGGCCGACACTTCAATACGACCGCCATTGGGCGTATATTTAATTGAATTGGATATAATATTATACAATAATTGCTCCAACCGGTCCCTATCACCATAGAAGGTTTCAAAGGATTGTTTCGCATTCAGCGATAATCTGTGTCCCTGGTCCTTTGCCACCAGCTTCATCGTATCCACAACATCGGTAACCAGCACTTTAATATCAAATTCCGTCTTCTTCAGCTGATCCGCCTGTTCCAGACTGGATAAAACCAAAAGGTCTTTTACCAACCGAGTCATACGGTCTGTTTCATTTAAAATAATGTTGATAAACGTCACAGGCACGTCGGTACCGTCTACCATATCAAGCAAGGTTTCCGCATAGGATTTTACTGTTGTCAGCGGTGTCCGCAATTCATGAGAGACGTTGGCAACAAATTCACGACGGGAATTTTCCAGTTTTTGTTGTCTGGTTACATCATTGAGCACAACCAAAACCCCACCGGTGTTTTCCTGTTCACCTTCAAACACAGCAAAGCTGGCTTTTAGCGTTATGTGTTCTAATTCAATTTCACGTTCTACGTAACGATAATCCTCCAGATATAACATATCGCCCAAATGAACATCCACATTATGCCCAAGGAAAAACGCATCAAATTCAATTTTTTCCTCGTCGGATAAAGCAAACATTTTTCTGGCAGTGGGATTAATATGGATTAAACTGCCATCTGTAGAAAACGCCATTACGCCATCGGTCATGTTTTGCAGAATGGTTTCACTTTTATTCTTTTCTGTAGACATTTCCAACATTGTTTCCTGCAATTTTGATGACATATCGTTAAAGGTTTCTGTCAATGTACCGATTTCGTCATTGGATTTAACTTCCATTTTCGACTCAAACTCACCCTCTGCCAAACCTTTGGCTTTTTGGGTGAGGTTTGCAATGGGCGTAGTGATGGTACGGGATAAAACATATCCCAATAACAACGAAACAACAATGCCCAATAAAATAGCCTGTAGAATAATATTAAAAATATGCTGAACGGTTGTGTTCAGTTCTTCCTTTGTATCCTGTACATAAATAATGTAAAAGCCCTGTCCCTTCACCGGCACAGCGTAATCCATCACCTCTGCCTGAGGATTTATGTTTCTTCCAACCTCTCCGGAAAGGGCAGTAATCAGATTCTGAGACTGCATGGGAAACTTGCCCTCATAGGGTATTGAGCTGTCAATAACTGTAGCCGTATTTGCTGAAATTACATAGTAGTTACGGTAGGAATCTATTCCCAGCCGTGCCGTATGAGCTTTCAACAGTTCCTGAATGTATTCTTCTCCCTGTTCCTGTACAGTCCCGGCTTCCATTTGCCCAATAAATGACTCTGTGAAAATAGAATCCATTTCATCAGCAAACAAACTGTAATATGTATTGGTAACGGAAAGGACTAAAAAGGTTCCGGCTACAGACATAATTGCCAGAACCAAAAGAACAAAAATGGTTACAATTTTCCACTGAAGGCTTTTAAACATAGTCATGAGCCTTTCTGCCCGGGAGAATATGATAATACACCCTCTTACCCCGGGCGGATAAGAGGGTTTATGTATTATTCTGCTGATTTACTGAAATAATAACCAACGCCGCGCTTGGTTAAAATATACTTGGGATTGCTGGAATCATCTTCCACTTTTTCACGCAAACGACGAACCGTTACATCCACCGTACGCACATCACCGTAAAACTCATAACCCCATACACTGGAAAGTAATGCTTCACGGGAAAAAATACGGTTAGGCTGCACCACCAGGAACTTTAAAAGCTCATATTCACGCAGAGTTAAATCCAGAGTAACCCCATTTTTAATGGCTTCATATTTTGTGGTGTTAATAATAAAATCAGGAGCGGCCACAATAATATCTTGCGCTTCCTCTTTGGTGTCGCCGGCAAAACGACGCATATTCGCTTTTACACGAGCCAATACTTCGCGAACGCTGAAAGGCTTTGTAATATAGTCATCCGCACCAAGCTCAAGACCTAAAACCTTATCAACTTCTTCTTCTCGCGCCGTAATCATAATAATGGGCACGTTAGACTTTTCTCGGATGCGCTTACACACATCAAAGCCATCCATCTTCGGTAACATAATATCAAGCAAAATCAAATCAGGGTTCTTTGTCAAAGCCAGCACTAAGCCTTCTTCGCCGTCACTGGCGCCCAGAACCTTGAACCCTTCTTTTTCCAAATTAAATTTTAAAATCTCCAGAATTGGCTTTTCATCATCTACAACCAGGATTGTACGTTCCACCTAGCCACCCCGTTTCTCTTTATTGTAATTCAATCACTGCACACATCCGGCCGGTTTCCCCGTCCCGTCTGTGCGAAAAGAATAATTCCTCATTGCAATATGTGCAACTTTTACTGGTGTAAATATGCTCCTGCAGAATTCCCATCTGCAAAAGAGAATACACATTCAATGTATCTGTATCAATATAGTATTTATTGTTCTTTTTAATCGTGCACTTTTCTGCCATGCCACGAAAATGAAGCAAAAATTCAAGATAAACGTCTTCATCCACTTCAAAATGACATTGTTTAATGGAAGGACCCATAGCCACCAGGATATCTTCGCTGTTACATCCATACGCTCTCATCATGGTCATTGCGGCACGCTGAGCGATTTTCTGCACCGTACCCCGCCATCCGGAATGAACGGATGCAATCACTTTTTGTTTAGGATCCAAAAACAGAATAGGTGTGCAGTCAGCATAAAAGGTTGCCAAAGCAACACCCGGCTCATTGGTTACCAAGCCATCAATCTCTTTTAAATTGCTTTCCCGGTACAAACCCTTGCCGCAATCTTCTTTTCCGGCGCGATGAATTACTGTTCCGTGAACCTGCTGAGATAATACCAGATGTTCAGGGTCTATGGAAACATCACCGCAAAACAGCGAAAAATTCTGTTCCACGTTATCCGGTTGATCCTGCGTGTGTACCCCTAAGTTTAAAGACGAAAAGATGCCTGTGCTGCTTCCTCTTTTTTTCGTTGAAAAACCGTGTTTCACCAAACCGGTAGCAGAAAAAGCATCGCAACACAATACGCGACCACCTTCATAGGTGAATCCGTCTTTACGCATACTGAAGACCTAATTCAATGGCTTTGATATTCTTTTCTAAAAGTGCTGCCTTTGAAGGTGGAATGCTCTTTTCCAAGCCGGCTTTTACCTCATCAAAAGTGTAAAGACCGGTCTCCTTAACCAGACAACCGACAATAACCATATTAGCCAGATTGCCCAAATCGTTTTCCAATGCCATTTCACGGGCAGGAATTTTAATCACTTTTACATCTGTCCGTTCAACTTCGCGGTCAACCAAAGAGCTGTCCACAATAATCAAACCGCCTGCCGGCAATGCTGCTTCAAATTTATCCAAGGAAGGACGGTTCATAGCAATGAGCACATCGGGATGCGGAATAATCGGCGAGCCAACCGGCTTATCAGAAATAACCACGCTGCAGTTTGCCGTACCGCCACGCATTTCCGGACCGTAAGACGGAAGCCAGGAAACTTCACGTCCTGCCTTAAGTCCTGCATACGCTAAAACCTTACCGGCAAACAGGATACCCTGACCGCCGAAACCTGCCAACATAATTTTGCAATTTTTCATATTTTTCAAAGCCTTTCTGCCCACAAAGGATATACTTTTTTTGAAAACCCCAACCTTATCTGTGGGCAAATAAGGAGACGGGCATTTAAATTTTTAATATGTAACGCGCCGGATATCAGCACCTAGCGCTTTAAATTTTTCTTCAAATTTTTCATAGCCACGGTCGATATGCTTAAGCTCCGTTATTTCTGTCACTCCCTGAGCCATCAAACCGGCAATAACCATTCCCGCACCGCCGCGCAAATCTGTTGCTGCCACCTGTGTACCTGTTAAAGATGCCACACCGTTAATCACGGCTTTTTTTCCATCCACTTTCACATCAGCGCCCATTTTAAGCAGCTCTGTAACATATTGAAAACGGTTATCCCAAACCCCTTCAATCACATTGCTGGTGCCTTTAGCGACTGACAAAAGTGCCACAATCTGCGGCTGCATATCTGTGGGAAACCCGGGATAAGGTAAGGTTTTAATGTTGATTGCTTCAATTTCTTCCGCACCCTCAACACGAATACTGTCATCATATTCCGTTACCTTAGCGCCTGTTTCTATCAGCTTAGCCGTTACCGATTCCATATGCTTAGGAATAATATTTTTCACTAAAACATTGCCGCCGGTAGCAGCTGCCGCTACCATAAAGGTTCCGGCTTCAATCTGATCCGGAATAATGGAATACGTTCCGCCCCGTAAGCTTTTCACGCCTTTAATTTTAATAATATCCGTACCGGCGCCCTTTACATTGGCACCCATGGCATTCAAGAAGTTTGCAAGGTCAACAATATGCGGCTCTTTAGCAACATTTTCTATTTCGGTCACACCGTCAGCCAGCACCGCTGCCAACATAATATTTATGGTTGCACCTACGCTGACCGTATCTAAATACACGCTGGTTCCCCGGAGATTTTCTGCAGTTGCAAAAATCACATCCCCGTTTTGCTGAACCGTAGCCCCCAAAGCTTCAAAGCCTTTGATGTGCTGGTCAATGGGACGGGACCCGAAGTTACAACCGCCGGGCATGGTAACGTTTGCCTCACCGAAACGGCCTAGCAAAACACCCAAAAGATAGTATGATGCACGCATTTTACGCATCATTTCATCCGGCTTATCCTGCTTCGTAACATTGCGGCAGTCAATCCGCAAGGTATATGTATCTATGTATTCAACACTGGCGCCCATATTTTTTAAAATGGCAACAATTACCTTAACATCTTCAATATTCGGTACGTTTTCAATGGTGCAGACCCCATCTACCAAAATAGCAGCAGGGATGATTGCAACAGCAGCATTTTTTGCGCCGCTGACAGTTACTTCGCCGTAAAGCTTTTTACCGCCTTTTACCACCATCTTCTCCAAATTCTACAACCCCTTAGCAATTCAAATCAAAAGATGCACATAATCATTATACCATTTTATACGAAAAAATCAATAGTTTTTGTGTTCTTTCAAGATATTTTGTACTTATTTTGTAGATTTTTAAAAAAATGTTTTACAAAAATGACAATTTATAGTATAATAAAAAAATATGATATGTTAAACATAAAAAAACAGATATATTTCGGGAGGTTCTTTATGCAGCAGCAACAAGCACGCGAAACAGATTTGAATGAAATTTTACAGGTCCGCAGAGACAAATTGAAGGAACTGCAGGAGGCAGGTTGTGATCCTTTCGTTCAGGTGAAATTTGACAGAACACACTCCTCTGCCGAAATCAAAGGCAATTACGAGGCAGTTGAAGGCAAAAAGGTTACCGTTGCCGGTCGTTTAATGTCTAAACGCGGTATGGGTAAGGTTATGTTCTGTGACCTGCAAGATATCGACGGCAGAATCCAGCTCTTTGTCAAAAAAGATATGTTGGACGAAGAATACACCGCATTTAAAAAATTAGATATTGGTGATATCTTAGGCGCAACCGGTGAAGTGTTCACTACACAGACCGGCGAAATTTCCATCAAGGTAGAAAGCTACACACTTCTTTCCAAGTCCCTGCAGCCTCTGCCGGAAAAATTCCACGGTTTAACCGATACCGATATCCGTTACCGTCAACGGTATGTGGATTTGATTATGAACACCGAAGTAAAGGACACCTTTATCAAACGTTCTAAAATTATCGCCAGCATCCGTAATTACTTGAACAATCAGGGCTTTTTAGAGGTTGAAACACCCATGCTGGTGGCTAACGCCGGTGGTGCCGCTGCCCGTCCTTTCGAGACCCACTTCAATGCTTTAAGCGAAGACTTTAAGCTGCGTATTTCTCTGGAGCTTTATTTGAAGCGCTTAATCGTTGGCGGTCTGGAAAGAGTGTATGAAATCGGTCGTGTATTCCGTAACGAAGGCTTAGATACCCGTCACAACCCTGAATTTACCCTGATGGAACTGTATCAGGCATATACAGATTATCACGGTATGATGGATTTAACCGAAAATCTCTACCGTCACGTAGCGCAGGAAGTACTGGGCACAACCAAAATTGTTTACAATGGTGTGGAAATGGATTTAGGTCAGCCTTTCCAGAGAATTACCATGGTGGAAGCTGTTAAGAAATATGCCGGTGTTGACTTTGACCAGATTCACACATTAGAAGAAGCACGCACTGTCGCCAAAGAACATCACGTTGAATTTGAAGACCGTCACAAGAAGGGTGATATTTTAAGCCTGTTCTTTGAAGAATATGCTGAAGAGCACTTAATTCAGCCTACCTTTGTTATGGACCACCCCATTGAGATTTCTCCGCTGACCAAGAAAAAGCCGGAAAATCCCGAATATGTTGAACGCTTTGAGTTCTTCATGAACGGTTGGGAAATGGCCAATGCTTACTCTGAGCTCAATGACCCCATTGATCAGAGAGAACGTTTCAAAGCTCAGGAAGAACTGTTGGCGCAGGGTGATGAAGAAGCAAACACCACCGATGAAGACTTTATGAATGCACTGGAAATCGGTATGCCCCCCACAGGCGGTATCGGCTTCGGTATCGACCGTATGTGTATGCTCCTCACTGACTCCGCCGCTATCCGTGATGTGCTGCTGTTCCCCACAATGAAGCCGTTGGATAAATAAAATGGCTTAAAACAAGCTATTTCAAGCATTTTACAATGTTGATATTTGTTATTTTACGACAGATTTACGACAAATGACGAGCCTTGATATAGTAAACCATTAGGACATTATCACTATTATTTGGTGATGGTGTCCTTTTTTGTTTATCCGGATAGTTTACATTTGCTTTTATAAATGAAATTCCCATATCCGCTATATCTGATGTTTTCACGTGTCAAGTTGCATTTGGAAATATCGAAGTAAAATATAATATTATTCACACCGCCCCTTCTGTATAATATTATCGAACATACAACGATTTTGCGAAAATGCCAAAAATGGCTTAAAATAAGGTTTTGTAGGGTGTTGAACTTTTTACGGACCGAAATATTAAAAGCCTGAAACCCTTGAAATAACAAGGTTTTGTCGAACTCACTTACGAACTACTATAAATTTTATATGAATTTTTTAAGAAATATTGCAAATAATGGATAAACGTGATACAATATAAGAGCCAAACAAACTAAATATATATTATTTAGGGATAAAAGTTATTTTTTACAAGGGGTTGCTATACCCTTTTATTCTAATACCTCACGTTTTAGAATTGGCAAAAATGCAAATTCCACTTACGTGAGTGTTAAAGGTTTTATCCCATTTATGTAAAGTTTGTTTGGCGACAATCGGAGTTTGCGTTTTTCAGGTGCGTTGACTTCGGTTGATGCACCTTTTTTGGTACAATATTTTGGTTTTGGAGATGATTTAATGTTTAAAAAAGTAAGGTTCTTATGTATCATTAGCTTGATGATAACTTTGATAGTTATGCCTCAAAACATATCGTATGCGGCGACATCGGGGGAATGTGGCAATAATTTACGATGGTCAGTTTATAGTAGTGCTGATGGCGGTCATTTGGTGATTACTGGCAGTGGCGCTATGAAGGACTATACATATACAAATACACCTTTCAGTTCATTAAACATCACAAAGATTACTATATATAACGGAGCAACATCGATAGGAAAAGGAGCATTTCAAGATTGTGTAAATCTAAAGTCTATAATAATACCTGATTCTATTACTTCTATAGGGGAACGTGCTTTTTTTAATTGTACTAGCCTAACAGCGTTGACTATACCTGACGGGGTTATTAGTATTGGCAAATTTGCTTTTTATGGTTGTGAAAAATTAGAATCAATGGAACTCGGAGTTAATGTTTCTAATATAGAACCACTTACATTTTATGGTTTAGCGACTATAAATGACATAAGCGTTAACGATAAAAACTCAAGTTTTTGTGATGTCGATGGTACATTATTTACAAAAGATATGACTAAACTCATTAAATATGGGGGCGGATTATTTGAAAAGGAATATACGGTTCCTGATGGAGTAATTACTATAAATAGTGGTGCTTTTTCTTGCGCATTGAACACAAATTCTTGGACAAGTAACTGGTTAGACGAAATCGTTTTACCCGATTCATTAGTTACAATAGGAGACCGCGCTTTCGAACATTGCAGCAGTTTAGATACATTGCTAATACCTAGTGGTGTGACAAGTATTGGAGCCTATGCATTTAGTGGATGCTCTCAATTAAAAAGTATATCAATACCAGTTGTAGTAAAAAATATAAACGATGGTATATTTCAAGGTTGTGCTAGTTTAACAAGTGTAGTAATCCCTAGCGGCGTAACAAACATAGGAAATTCTGCGTTTAGTGCGTGTCTTGATTTAATAGATGTATCAATCCCCAATAGCGTAACAAGTATCGGTAATGGGGCTTTTGCAAATTGTAATAATCTTGAAATTGTAAGATACAATGGTACGGAAGATGATTTCGCAAACATTACAATAGATGCATATAATAATCCACTAAAAAATGCTGAAAAGTTTTATTTCTTGCATGTAGAAATACTTGATATGTCCGGCAACATAATATGCAAAAGAATACAGGATGCGAATCAAATAATTAACATTTCAGATGTTATAGATGAAAATTCGGCATATTACTTATATTATGATAATCAAAAAGTCAATAGATATGATATTAATTCCAAAAAAACGTCTACAATGGTGTTGTATGCAGAGATATTTAAACCAAAATTAGAAACCATATCTATCTCGGGCAGAGATTCGTCAGAATTAGGCGAAATTATCACAGAAACCGTATTCTTTGCAACTAACAAAGATGTAAATTATATACTCTGTAACATCAAATATCCTGATAGTTTGGAATTAAAAGAAATAATACCTGTTGATTTTATGTATGCAGAAGAAGAAAGTCGGAAAACAGAAAATGGATTTACCACTTTATCTGTTTATTGCCAATATGCAAATAGCGGTAACGTTGATAAGAATAAAACCATTATTCCTTTTGAACTGAAATTCGAAATTGACAAATATTCAAATGTTGGAGATGCTTCAATAGAAATTCTAAATACCACTGAATATGGAGCTTCGTCTACAGCAGGATTTGACAGTATTGAAAACACAAACATTAAAATTCTACCAAAACTTGCAGAAAGTATTACAATATCAGGTAAGACTGATATTTCTGATGCCACAACATATACAGCAACAATTATTCCTGATTATACAACAAACAAAAATATTGAGTGGTCGGTAAGCGACGCTACCATTGCTACTATTACACAAGAGGGAGGATTAAAGCCTGTTATGAATGGTCAAGTTGTCATCTATGCTAAGACACTTGATGGTAGTAATCTTGTTGCAGAAAAACTTGTTAATATCTCAGCTAAAGCCAAACTCAATACTTTGTCAACAAGTATCGGTGATTGGGAATGTGCATTTTATGAAGATCAAAGGGAATATACAATATATGTTCCGGAAGATGCTACACAAATTGGGGTTACTGCTACCTATGATGGTGAAGGCGTAATGAGGATAGGTGGAAGCTTAACAAGGAGCGGTGTTACAAGAAATATTGAATTAACAAATGATATTACTCCAATCTTAATAGAAAGAACTGGTGTTGGAGATAATTATATTGATTCAGAATATACGATTACTGTTATAAAAACCAAACCATTTACAAAGGTGACGGTATCAGAGGATGGTAAGTTATTTAATGTTCGTGCATATCTTGTGGACAATTACAGTAAAATAATACTAGCATTATATAAAGATAAAAGATTTATAACTTTATATGATGACCTTGCAAATCAAGGTGTAACTATACCATTTACTGTTACGGAAGATTATGATACGGCAAAAGTTATGGTTTGGGAGAATTGGGACACTTTAAGACCTTTATGTGAAGTGGAAGAAATAAATAGATAAATGAATGAGATTCCTATGTTAACATAACAGTTTTGAAAAAACAGATGTGTCAAAAACGAATGTTTTTGGCACATTTTTCTTTATGCTCAAAAATAGCGGAAAATTTAATTAAAAATAATTCAAAAAACGTATCAAAAACCATTTACATTTTGACACGTTTATGATATAATATAGTTAATCAAAGAAAAGGGGTTGACTATTATGTTAGTTGGATATGCAAGAGTTTCAACAGACGGACAAAATTTAGACAGGCAGATAGATGCCTTAAAAGAAGTGGGCGTAGATAACAGGGTTTTGTATCAGGAAAAAATCACAGGCACGAAAAAAGACCGCCCCGAACTACAAAGAATGTTGGAAGAACTAAACGAAGGTGATACAGTAATCATTACTGACCTTACAAGAATTTCACGTAGTACAAAGGATTTGTTGGATATAATCGAAAAAATTAAAAATAAGGGTGCTACTATACGAAGTCTGAAAGATACATGGTTAGATACCACAAGCAACAATCCGTATAATGCTTTCCTTTTAACTGTTATGAGCGGTTTAAGTCAGTTGGAACGTGATTTGATAAGCCAACGAACAAAAGAAGGTTTGGTAAGTGCAAAAGCACGTGGACGAAATGGCGGTAGACCGTCAAAACAAAACGAAAAAGGCGAAGTTGTAAAGGCATTAGCCAATAGCGGTATGAAAATTGTGGATATTGTAAAAGAAACAGGTTTGTCTCGAAGTACAATAAACAGAATTTTAAGAGATAATAAATAACAGTTAAATATCAAAAAATTTGCAAGGTTGAAATATACCTTGCTTTTTTTATGCAAAAATTCAAAAAATCACGTCAAAAGTGTGTTATGTTCAAAAACGCAAATTTTCATCAAAAAGTTTCAGAAAAAAAGAGAATAATCTTGTGTAGGGTGATTTATGTGCAACCAATGCCTAAAAATTACGGGAGGAATATTTAATGAACAAAGAAAAAAGAATGGCATATTGCACGAACAATACACAAGTAGGTTTCCATACAGGGAACGGAACAACGGATAATATGATTGATTTTGAAGTTGCTGACAATATCAACATCATAAATTCATGCAATGTGCGAAAAGTAAGAAATCGTGATTGGTACAAAACATATATACGTGTAAATCCAAATAAGAACAACGGCGGTTACATTTTAGAAAAGTATTCAGATTTCAAAAAGGTAATGAAAACTGTCTTTGATGAAATTGGCGTAGACGATTTTGAATGGAAACGTATTGATTTAAGCTTTAATACGTTAGATAACGAGTATTACGAGAATTACACAAAACTGAATAGATTGTTGATTGCGTGTTTTGCAAGTGCGACAAACGACTACAATACATACGATACGAGGAACTTTTGGACCGGATGTACAAAAAGTCTTGCCACTAAAAACAATTATCGTGAAGTCGAATTCTATGATAAACAGGACGAAAGTCAAAATCGAAGTCCGTATTATAGCAGACTTGAATTTAGAAGTTTGCGTATGCGAGCTGATGTTGAAACTGAATTTTTGACAATATGGTTTGACAGGTTGGATAAAGCGGTAAAAGAATTTGAAAACGTGCAGCACAAATTTAATCAAAACATGGCAGAAATTTATTTGAATGACCTGAAAAAGAAAAAAAGAGAACGTCAATTTTTGGGCATCAATAGTTTTCTGATGACAAGAAAAGATTATATCTTTACGAGCAGGCAGATGAAAAATCTACTGATGCTGATTGGCTTAAATGAGAAACAGGCGCAAAACAAAGCCTATAACTTCAAAAAGTATCATAAAATCGAATACTTTAAAAAAGAAGATTTGGTGGCGATTGTTGCCGACATCAAAACAAAAATTACTGACTATTTTTCTAAATAATCAGTAATAAATTACCAAAATACAAAATTATAAAATGTCGAATAGGCATTGAAATACAAGGCTTTATAGACGATTTTCTTTAAAGCTAATTACCTAATATATATGTAAGCATACATACAGGTAACAGTTGTACATAAATACTCTACAAAAATTTATGTATAAAGGAGAAAAGTGCATTGGCACTAATATCTACCAATAAAATAATCTTTTCATTAGTGCTGATAGCACGAGTGAAAAATATGGCAAATTATAAAATTTTATCAAATACTGAAAAACATACGAGATATAACAATATGAAAAATAGATGTGGAAAATACTATCAGTTGCAAAATCCACGTTATGAAGGTACATATATGTGTGATGAATGGTTAGATAACAAATATGAAACTTTTTTCACTTGGTTAGATAATAACTATTATGAAGTTGACGGCGAAAAACAGATGGATATAGATAAAGACATCATCAAATACGGAAACAAACTGTATCATCCTGACTTGTGTTTGGTAGTGCCACATAGTATAAATACATTCTATGAAACAATAGAGGTTGGCAAAACCAACATCACATATAATTCAAAAACAAAGAAATATCGTGTTAAAGTGGCAGATAAAAACGAATATCACGAATTGAGCAATATAGATACATATAATGAAGCGTTAGATATATATTGCGATATAAAGCAAGGGATATTGTTTAACAAAGCAAAAGCACTTAAAGATAAAGTGCCTGAAAAGGTTTATAATGCTTTGATGAATACCGACATAAAGGCTATCAACCAAAAGTATTGTGAATCTGTTGAAGGTGAGGTGTGAGCCGTTGAAAAAGATAGAAATACCTATTTGGGAAAAATATGCTTTAACGATAGACGAAGCGGCTTTATACTTCAGAATTGGTGAAAATGCTATAAGACGTATTATAAACGAAAATCAGGATGCAAATTTTTGGTTCATGATAGGTAACAGGAAGTTAATAAAGCGAGTGCTTTTTGAAGAATATATGAACGGCGTGACCGTAATTTAACTTTAATGTATGGACGAATTGAGCCTGATATGGTATAATAGTTTCATACTATATCATGGCTCTTTTCGGAAAGGAGATTTATTTAGTGTCTGAAAAGAGAAGAGATAACAAGAAACGAATTTTAAATAATGGAGAGAGCCAACGTAAAGATGGTAAGTATGAGTTTAAATATGTAGATGCTAACGGCGTGCGTAGAAGTGCGTACAGTTGGAAATTGGTTGATACCGATAAAGTGCCTGAAGGAAAAAGGTGTGATATGAGTTTGCGAGAAATCGAAAAACAAATACGCCGGGATTTGGAAGATGGTATCAGTACCCACAATGCCAACAGTAAAACATTGAATGATATATATAATACATATATGGAAAGTAAAACGGAGTTGAAGCCGTCAACAAGAACTAATTACAAGTATATGTATAAAAAATATGTAAGCATCTCAATCGGTAAAAGACGAATTTCTACTATTAAATATAGCGATATAAAAAAGTTTTATAATAGCTTAATATTAGAAAAGGGATTTAAACCAAACAGTATGGAATCTATACATACAATTTTACATCCCATATTTACAATGGCGGTTAGAGATGGTTATATACGCACAAACCCAACAGATGATGTGATGCGTGAAATTAAGAAAAGTCATAATTGGGAAACACCGAAACGTCACGCACTTACTGAAGAACAACAGGAAATATTTATTGACTTTGTTGCTAATTCAAAAGAATATCAGCATTGGCTACCCTTATTTACTGTTTTTCTCGGTACAGGGTGCAGAGTTGGTGAGATTATTGGTTTAACGTGGGAAGATTGCAACTTCAAAGAAGGTATTATATCAATCAACCATAATCTGATTTATAGGCAACAGGACAACGGAAAATGCGAAATGCACATTACTACGCCGAAAACAGAATCAGGCAAAAGAATTGTGCCAATGTTTGAGGCGGTACGCAAAGCGTTATTACAAGAGAAAATGCGACAGATGCAAATAGGGTTTAACACAACCATAATAGACGGATATTCAGGGTTTGTGTTCAAAAACAGGTTTGGATATGTACACAATCCACATGCAATAAACAGAGCCATAAAACGCATTTACACCGCCTGTAACAAACAGGAAATGGAACGTGCAGCAAAGGAACGCCGAGAGCCGATATTGATACCACACTTTAGTTGTCATTCATTAAGACATACCTTTTGTACGAGATTTTGCGAGAATGAAACAGACCTGAAAATCATTCAGGAAATCATGGGACATGCCGATATTAGCACAACAATGAACGTTTATAATGAAGCAACAAAGGAGCGGAAACAGGCATCTTTTGCAAGATTGGAAGGTAAAATCAAAATATGCTAAAGGTTTTACGACAACTTTTACGACATTTTACGACAGATATATAAAAAGATATGAGGAGATATGTAGAATATCAAGTATTGACAAAGCTTGAATTTATGGATTATAATAACTTATAAGAAGTTATGGGAATGTGCAAAGTGTATTCCCCACAATGAAGACATTGGATAAATAATATTGAAATAACAAGGTTTTGGGTAGTTTGCTACACCAAAACACTGCACCAATGTGTGCAAAAATTGAAAAGAGGCACCTGATGTTTGCAAGGACTACGGAATTAATTCCGTAGTCCTTTTTTTTGTTACAAAAATGTAAGTTGACACAAGACAATATATAATAATCTGTAGTTGATGAAGTTTACATAAATTTCCTCTTGTAGTGGGATTAAGTGCTGCAACTGGTATTTATGAGAATATTATTTCCATCGCTTATGGTAGCACAGGGGACAGTTCAGACACTACACCAACTACACCATTTTCTGCATATTTTATATAGATTTGTAAACATTCAAGACTCAATTCCCAACAACAAAACCTTAAACTGATTCAAAAGAACCCAAGATATCCTTTGATATCTTGGGTTCTTTTCTTGTGTTACCGAAAGAGACTGAGCAAAATGAGCATCATCAATCCCTGCCTCTTTATATTTTTCACACAGAGCATCACTACAGCCCAGGACGAACAACAGCATTAAAAAACAACATTTTCATCCAAGGGATATATGGGCCGAGGAATCTTTTGAAAATCAAAGACGGAAAGATCACCGGAATTCAGTCCCGGCGGATCCGTTGAAATGATACGGCAAGCGGCATCGCCAAAGAACCCGCGGAAGTGCTGGGTGGATTTTAACCCTACATAACGATATTCACGCAGGTCCGCTCCGGTCACTGCAAAGGGGAGGTCATCAAAGGTTTGATTCCGTACCGAACCAATAATAATTTCCACATTTCCAACCTTTATTCTGGCACATTTCCCCAGTTTACCCGCAGCGCCCCGCAGGTTGGGGGATGTATAAATATAGTTTCCCAAGGATTGTGAAATAATGTTCGCATTTTGAATAGCAATGGGCTCGCCGAAAATCTTTTCATGCCGTCCGCCCAAAGAAAAGCTAATTGTATCTCCCGGTTTTTTCTGAAAAATTTCTTCTACCGCTATAGGATCCACCATATAACCAAAGATAGAGCCGGGCAGATTTCTATTAAGCATTTCCCGCAGTAGATGCGTTCCGTCTCCCGGACAGCCACCACCCGGATTATCGCTCATCTCATTGATGACAATGTAACCCGGTGCCACCTCCTGCTCTGCAAGGTCCATCGCCTCTGTCGGTGAGAGTACATGAACATTAAAATAATGCCGTCTTTCCCAAACAAATTCTGCCAGCTGCCGGGCCGCTTTTTTTACATCCTTACCTTTTTCCGCCACCACCACTACACTGGCTCCGGAGCCGGGCACATCTGCATAAGGAAATCCGTGAAAAAAAGACGCGTAAATGAGTCCTTCCTGTTTTGTGTACGCCTCAAAATATGCTTCCATCTCCGGAAAAGGTGGATTGGCAGTCATACCGGTGGATATTGGGACTAACATAGGCAGTCTCTCTACGGCTGTTTCTACCTGTATTTTTTCCTTCATCATACGGGCCAATGTCTTCATAGCAAGATAGCCGGCCGCTTCTTTATCTGTGTGAGGATATTTGCGGATGCCAAACAATCCGTTAGCCAGTTGTGTCATTTCTTCCGTTATGTTGCCGTGTAAATCCAGGCACACGGTAATGGGCATGGTATTCCCTACAATTTGCCGCAATCTTGTCAGCACATAGGTTTCCAAGTCATCATGTTCTTCCGAAACACCGGCACCGTGCAACGCCATGCAGATGCCATCAATCTCATCCTTATGTTTTTCCACTACCGGCAAAATATGCTCCAGCATTTTATTCACACACTCTTCCGTTAGAGTAGGAGCTGCGCAGGTGTATGCACAGGTGGGGATGATTTCTATGTTTTCCTCTCGGCAAGCTCGAATGATGCCCCCAAGATAAACTGCCGTTCCTTCAGACTTCTGAACGGATTCTTCTCCAATCAAAATCCCTCTGCCGATAAATTCCTCATAAGAGGTTTTATTTTCAGCAAATGTATTGGCCTCGTGTCCAAAATGACCGATAATGACTTTCATCAAGCTTCCTCCTCTTCGTTTGCGTTACATCACATTACGGAATCCCTTACCGATAACATTACTGGTGTTGGCAATGACTATAAAGGCTGATTTATCCACTGATTTTACATAGTTCTTAAGCTGAAGTGCCTGACTGCGGTATAAAACTGTTAAAATCAGTTTCTTTTCATCATTGGTGTATGAGCCTGTACAATCACAAATGGTTGCACCGCGGTGAAGCTCTTTATTAATATACTCCTTAATCTCATCCGCATGACTTGTAATAATGGTAAAATACTTAGAAACATTCAGGCTCTCAATCATGCCGTCTACCACCAACGATTTACCTAAAAGACCCAGGAAGGAGAACAAACCGGTTTCAATGCCGAATACGGCAAAAGAACCAAAAACAATTAAAGTGTCCGTTGCTAAAAGGGCTTTACCAATATCTAAAGACGTATATTTTTTCATTAGCATAGCCACAATATCCGTTCCACCGGTGCTGGCACCCCAGTTAAACAGTATGGCACTGCCCACAGCCGGCAGGATAATGGAAAATGCCAGTTCTAAAACAGGCTGTTTGGTCATAGGTTCCGTTAAAGGACAAAGCCATTCTAAAAGATAAATAGAAATCGACATCAGCATACTGCAATAGGCTGTTTTAATGCCAAAGCTTTTACCGAGAAAAATAAAGCCTATGAGCAGCAACAAGGCATTAATAACCAAAACGAAAGTTCCTGAAGATACTGCCGGTATCAAACCGCCCAAAATAACTGAAATACCGCTGACTCCGCCGGTGGAGAAATTGTTCGGGAATTTAAAGAAATAAATACCAACCGATACACATAGGGTTCCGGCAGTTATAATCAGCCATTCCACTAATTTTTTCATTCTGTTCAACCTTTCTTTTTTTACAATAAGCATCGATATTGTAACATATAAAGCAACAAAAGGAAAGACCATTTTTTATTTTTATATAAAATAAACAGTCTTTCCTAAAATTTTTATGCAATAGACTTCCGATAGGAAACATAGGCACTAATCACAGATGCAGCAACAGAAGCAATAATCACCGAAAAACCATAACTGATACAGGAAAAAAACGGTATTACTCGCATCATCGTGCTCAAAGCTGCAGCTATAATAACCGCCCGTGTTACACCGGCATTTTTCTTCATAGCCGGCACAAAGATAGCCACAAACATTCCGTACAGTGCCATACCCAAAGCTGTCGTTACGGATGTCGGCAATACCATTCCTGCCGAAGCGCCAATAAAGGTACCAACAGACCAACCGATATACGGTGCTAACACCAAGCCATACATATACTTAATATTCACTTTTTCCTGAGCTGAAAGAACGGCAAAGTTTTCATCCGTAATAAATGTACTCAAAAACAATCTATGTCCTGTCGTGAAGCTACCGTCCAGTTTTTGCGAAAGGGAAATCCCCATTAAGGAATACCGCAGGTTAATCACCAGTTGCACCATTGCCATTTCCAACAGCGTTCCACCGGCAGCAATCAGAGAAATACCTGCCGCCTCGCCGGCAGAAGTTAAGTTGGTCATCGAAATAAGCAAAGCCGTAATCACATTGAGCCCACTGTTCACAGCCGCTATACCAATGCCGATGGAAACGGATAAATATCCCAACCCAATGGGGATGCCGTCTTTAAAACCTTGTTTAAATAGTGTGTTCAATCCTATACTGCCTTTCTGATTAGCCAAGCTTCAGTGTTTCGCCTGGCTTGATGCTATATTCTTCTGCATTGTCATCTGTAAACCATATTTCCAATGCCGTGGGATTATACACCGTTTTGTTATCAACGGAAATCACTAGTTGGCGCTGTGCAGTAATGTATTCATAAATTTCAATGTTCGTTGCATACCAGATATCTTCCCTGCTCCCTACCATCTGGCAGAACTGTTCAATTTTCGCCCACTCTTCTTCGTTGTTGAACTCATAGCTGTGTCCCCAGACATATAATAGTAAGGGTTTTGAAAAATACTTCCGTTCCGTCATAGTCATAAACTTCTCTGCCATAGCCAGGCATTCTCTGTGATGGCAAGTAGGATGCCATTCCATAAAATTCTCCGGAAAGCTAAAATAATTTGTGCTTTTTACTGTTCTTGCATACACAATACCGCAAGCAGAAAGGGTTTTGATAATATCTTCATTGTAACTGCCGTTGGCATAGCTCATGCCGCGGATAATTTCACCGGTTATTGCTTCTAAATTCTGTCTGTCTGTCAAAATTTCCTGTATTACATTCATAGAGGGCAACACCTGCATAGTGCGGTGACGCTCCCCATGGCAGGAGATTTCGTGATTTTTATATAGTGTTGCAAATTCTTCCGGCTGAATCTTTTTGGGGTTATGGAAATTGCCGGAATTTACGTGAAACGTACCGCGAATGCCATATTTGTTAAACAACTCAATTAACGGACGGTCATTTTCACTGCCATCATCATAGCTCATGGTCACGGCAAACTTTTTGCCATCTTTTAAACGGTTTAATACGATCATTTTTGTTTCCTCCTTGTTTATGAAAGTCGAATGTTTGCGTCGCCATTTTCCTGATAGGTAATGCGGTCGCCACCATCTGCCATACTGTCAAGATATGCTAAATACTCTTCTTTTGATTTAAACTTAGGCTCATAAGCCTCTTTAATGGCTTTGGCTCTTTTGCCGCCATCCTTTAACAATAAGGTCAGCATAGCAAGCTGCCATTTAGCAGAACCAACAATGGCTCGCTCACCGTCTTCAATATAATAATTTGCACCATGGCTTCTGCCTACCGCACCGGGTGCATGGGGATGAATCATCGGCATAATGCAGGCCAGATCGCCCATGTCGGTGCTGCCGGAGCCAATCTTACCGATTCTTTTAAATTCTTCTTCCGGTAAAATCTGACCTAAAGCTTCTTCTGCCACATCAATCATGTCGGGACAGTTGCGATAAGGCGCATAACCCGGCTGATCCTGAATATCAATATTAGCGCCCAAAGAAAGAGCACCACCACACAAAGCACGGTTCACCTTTTTGTTAGCCTCCAAAATAGCTTCAAAGCTTTCACCTCTTATGTAACTTTCAATGGTGACCGTATCGGGGATAGCATTGACCGCACTACCGCCCTTAGTGATAATGGGATGCACACGAATGA
>SVJT01000137.1 GCA_015068865.1 Oscillospiraceae bacterium
ATCGTTTCATCCGATGATAGCTATTACTCAGAAATTGCCGGAGCTTTGTATGACGGAAAAGTTGTCATTAAGACCAATAAAACGAACATGGGTTCAGACATCAGAAGTCTTACATTTATAAAACACGTACCATACGTACCTAATTTATCTTCGTAATTATCAACGATTTTTTCATCTTCACGGATTTTGAGCGCGATTTCTTCGCTATAATTATCTACCAAAGACATAGCTGCAAGTAAGCTGTCCCGGGCGATCTCTGCCATATGGTCTGTAACGCCCTTTGCGCGGGCAATGGCAATGGAAGGCGTCGGAAGAAGACGCTCGTCCAGTAAAGAGGTTTTTTCCTGGGTTCCTGTGCCGGGGTCTTCTTTGATGATGTAGTATGCAAGTTTTTCAAGCGCTTTGTTAAAAGGAAACAAAACGACGGTGGATGTCACATTAAATATGGTGTGTACTGCGGCAATGCCGGCTGCGTTGATGGAGTTATTGAAGAACGACAGACCTACAATTGCGTGAATTCCATAGAATAATAACATAAACACCAGAGCGCCAATTATGTTAAAGCACAGATGCACTACAGCGGTTCTTCTTGCATTCTTGTTCGTACCGATGGAAGAAATGATAGCCGTAACCGTTGTGCCGATGTTCTGACCTAAAATAATCGGAACTGCGTTGGAATACGTGATACCGCCGGTAACAGACAGAGCCTGCAGGATACCGACAGAAGCAGAAGAACTCTGAATAATTGCAGTAAGCAGAGCGCCGGTTAAGATACCCAAAATCGGGTTAGAGAACAGGAGCAGAATATTTGCAAAGTCAGGGTTGTCCGCCAAAGGTTTTACTGCGCCGGACATCAGCTCCATGCCGGTCATTAATATACCAAAACCAACCAAAACGGAACCGGTATGCTTTGCGTTGTCTCTTTTAGCAAACATAATCATAATTATACCGATGAATGCCAGAACAGGAGCAAAAGAAGACGGTTTCAGAAGCTGAAGCAGAAAACTATCGCCTTCAATGCCTGTTAAACTAATCAGCCATGCGGTCATTGTAGTACCGATGTTGGCGCCCATAATAACGCCAATGGACTGGGAAAGCTTCATGATGCCGGAGTTTACGAAACCGACTACCATAACTGTAGTGGCGGAAGAACTCTGTATAACAGCAGTAACTGCCGCGCCCAGAAGCAATCCTTTTAATGGGCTGGAGGTTAAATGCTCCAGAATGGATTTGAGCTTATCCCCGGAACGCTTTTCCAGACCTTCGCCCATAACATTCATACCAAATAAAAATGTGGCAAGTCCGCCGAGTAATGTGAAAATTGAAAAAATGTCCATAATTGTCCTCCAAAGATTTTTTTTGCCGAATATTATTGTAAATCATATTTGTGAATTTTGTAAGAGTTTTTGGTAAAATTCATGTAAAATTTAAAATTTTTATGAATGGAAAATGATTCCGGAAAAATATTGTTGAAAAAAAATGAGAATTCCTGTATAATATAAATGTGGTTTTTGCCGCAAAAAGGAGACTGTATATGAAACGAATCTTATCAAGAATGCGTCGTGCAATTGAAGATTATCATATGATTGAAGCGGGAGACAGAATAGCTGTCGGAGTGTCCGGTGGCAAGGATTCACTGACAGCGCTGATGGCAATGAAGCGTCTGCAGATGTTTTATCCAAAGCCCTTTTATCTTGAGGCGATCACCATTGATATGGGATTCGACAATATGGATTTTTCAGACGTTGCAGAGCTGTGCCGCACTTACGATATTCCGTATTACACGGAAAAATCCGAAATCAAGCAAATTATTTTTGATTATCGTAAGGAGGAAAACCCGTGCTCCTTATGCGCAAACCTTCGTCGTGGTGCTATGTGTACGGCGGCAACAAACAGGGATATTCATAAAATTGTATATGGGCATCATTTTGATGATGTAATTGATACATATTTTTTGAGCTTGTTTTATGAAGGCAGAATCAACTGCTTTTCACCCGTAACCTATCTGGAGCGCATGGGAGTTACGGTTTTGCGTCCTTTGATTTATGTGGAGGAACGGGATATCGCAAGATATGCAAGAGAAAACAATATTCCGGTTGTTCCCAGCACTTGCCCTGCAGATAAACATACAAAACGGGAATATGTTCATAATGTTGTTCATGAGCTAGAACACAATGACCATGGATTAAAGAAAAGAGTTTTTACCGCGATACAGAACTCAGGTATCCGCGGTTGGGATAAGCAAGAGTTTATATAAGGAGAAGAGAATGAAAAAATATTTGATTTGCATAACCGTGATTGCAGCATTGCTTGGTGCAATGATTCCTCCGGTGCATGCAGCAGTTATACATGAAGTTTTAGAAGAGCGTGAGCTGTTTGGTGGCGTTGTGTATCGTCACATCCAGCGACTGGAAGATAGCGGATGGCAGGATATTCATGCCGTGCAGGCAGACCTGAATGCGCCGGGTGTGAAGCTGGAGGTTTTGAAAAGTAACAAGGGCGAAAGCTATATGGAAACGGTTTCAAAGCTTGCGGCAGAGTCGGGGGCAATTGCCGCCGTTAACGCAGATTTCTTTGCGGCAAAGCGTGGAGAAAGTGGAAGAGGAAGCGCGGTTGGCGTTGAAGTGCGCGAAGGAGAACTGAAATCCTCTGCGTCTGTTGCGGAAAGCATGAATACTTTGTATAAGGTGCTTGATGATGAACGGTTTTATGTGAATGCTTTTCGGTTTGATATTACCGTTACTGCGGCAAACGGGAAAATGGATAAAATCAAATTGGTAAATAAATATGATGATTTAACCGGTATTGTAATGTATACGGATGATTGGGCAGAAACCTCTGTCGGAAGTGTGGGCGGTATTATTGAGGTATCTGTAGATAAAAACGGAACCGTTGTGGAAAAGGTCACGGAATCTGCACCTGTCAGAATTCCCGACGGAGGTTATGTTTTATCTGCGCATATGTCCTATAACACATTTTTACTGGATTACGTTCAGGTGGGAGATAAGATTTCAGTGGATATCCAATCCACACCGAATGTTGACTACATAGAAACCGCTGTCGGCGGTGGCGCAGTTTTGGTTCATGAGGGTGCAATTCCTGCAACCTATTCCCATAATGCGACAGGCCGAAACCCCAGAAGTGCCGTAGGACTTGATGAAAGCGGAATGATAGTTACGTTGGTTGCAGTAGACGGCAGACGCAGCGAGGCTAAGGGAATGACACAAAAAGAACTGAGCCGGTTGATGCTTGATTTAGGTTGCTATACTGCGCTGAATTTCGACGGAGGCGGTTCAACAGCTATGGCTATTGAGCAAAAGGTGGTAAATACGCCTTCGGATGGTTCACAGAGGAAAGTAACCAATGCGTTGGGTGTTGTGACGCAAACGGAAGACAATGCCCCTGCAATTGCCGCTCAAATCAAATGTGATGACCGTGTGTTTCTCGGGGCGGCATTGCCGATTCGGGTAATTGGCTTGAATCAATACCGCAAAGAAACTCCCTTAAATGGAAACGTCGTTCTGAAAGCGGATAGCGGCAAAATCGAAGGAAATCTTTTTTATCCTGATGTCGTTGGAACGGTTAAAATTAAGGCTTCCTGCAACGGTTTTACAGACGAAAAAGAGATTACGGTTTTAAATTCACCGAGAGAAATATCCTTTGAAAACAAAAAAGTTTCTATCTGTAGCGGCGAAACCTTCACTCCCGTTCTAACAGGATATGATGCGGAAGGAACCAAGGCAACAATCCGACTTTCCGATATGTCTGTTGCGTCATCAAATGATGTTGTTAAAATAACAGATGAAACGATTACGGGCACATCTGAAGGAAGTGCTGTTATAACGGCAAGCTTTGGAAAGGTCAGTGCGAATATGGCTGTTATGGTGGACGGTGCACCGGAAATTGGTGTCCCTGAAAACATTTCTGTTCCGGATAGCCAAAATGTGGCAAAAGAGCTTTATGCAGAAGGGGCATACCGATTTGCCGTGTTTGGAAATACCAGAAATAGCGTAACGCTTTTTGACCGTTTTCTTCTCTTTTTAATAAACTTATTTAATTTATTTTTTAAAAGTTGTCAAAAAGCCCCGTCCCCATTGACCGCAATTTCATTCGTTTTTATTTGATTTGTTCCATAATG
>SVJT01000006.1 GCA_015068865.1 Oscillospiraceae bacterium
ATGCTGTTACAGAATGGTTTTCTCAAGGAGTCCCTTTATTAGGAGACGGGCAATGTGCACAGCGTTTTGAAATTGTGAAAAGCGGTGTGGTGCAGGACAGAGATTACAGCAGTATACGTTATGGGATGACATGGAGATTGCTATATTATCAAAGAGGAGAGTGAAAGTATGAACAAAATTGTTAAAAGAAGCGACAAACTGGCGTTTTTTGGAGTGACGGATGCAGAGGGTACCGTTACCTACTACAGAATGAAGGGCTTTAATGAAATTGCAACCAAAAAAGGACCCATTGAATATTCCAGACAGTATGTGGATCAGGAATTTGAACAGTCGGATGTGGTGGGATACAGTCCCAGTATCAGCTATTCTTTTGATCAGTTTGAGGATGATGCGGTGCATATGGATTTAGCCGGCATTGCAGAACGTGAATTGGTGGGCGATAAAGCGGTACGCTCCATTATTATGGTGGACTTATCACGCAAGGGCGAGGATGAAAGTTGTCCGGCGGTGAAACGGGATTTTGCAGTGATTTGTGACAGTGAAGGTAATTCAATGGATGCTTATACCTATTCCGGCAACCTGAAGGTAAAGGGTGAAAAGGTCTTTGGTAAAGCAAGCAGTGCAGATGACTGGATGACCTGTACCTTTACAGTAGAATAAAGACAGGCTCTTATCCGCCCGCGGTAAGTGCATATTGCTAATTTGCGGGCGGAGGGGTTAGTTGATTGTGCAGACATTGTTGTTACAGGGAGAACTGCCGCAATGTGTGACTGTGGCAGGAAAACGGTATTCTATTTATACGGATTTTCGACGTTGGATACAGATAGAAGTGTTACTGTTTGAAGAACAAGGCAGTTTTGTTTCAAAACTTCCGGAAATGCTGCGACTTTGTTATCCGATTCTTCCGGATACTTTAGAGGAGGCTATCCACGGCATAACTGAATTTTACAGTGGCGGAAGCAAACAAAAGAAAAAGAGTTTTAAGGGAAAGGGACAAGCATTATATAGCTTTGTTCAGGATGAGGCTTTGATTTATGCAGGGTTTTATCAGCAATATGGGATTGATCTGGTGAAAGCGGACCTGCATTGGTGGCAGTTTAAAGCTTTGTTTGAAGGACTTTCCGAAAAAACACTTATGACACAGGTTATGCAGTATCGCGCGGTGGATATTTCGTCAGTGAAAAATCCGGAAGAGCAACGGTTTTACAGACGCATGAAGGAGCTTTACCGCTTGGAGGATACACGGACGGAAGAAGAAAAGGAAGCAGCAACAGTGTCTGCTTTGGCACAGTTATTTTAAGGGAAAGGCAGTTTCTTATTTGCTCACGGTAAGAAATGACAGGCATTTTGTGAGCAGAAAGGGTTTGGACCGAATATGGCAGAACGGAGAGATCGAATCATACAGGAACCGATGGAAGCAGGCAAAAGAACAGGACAACTGTTTGCGGAAGGTATCGGGTCGGGAATGGTAGAATATGCCGGGACAGCCCGGAGGGCAATGGAACAGCTCAATGAAGTGTTGCTGGATAGTCAGCAGGATTATTTTTCCGAAAAACAAAGATTAGAAGAGGAAATTGCAGAGGCAGAAGAAGCAAATCAGCAAAGTATATACAGAAGCAGGTTACGGAATGCACGTACAGCCCGTCAAATAGAAAATCTGCAAAACAGTGAACGGCTGAGACAGCAAAAAAATGCCAATCAGGAATATGTGGATGCATTGGAGGAACATCTTGCTATTGTTGAAGAACGAATTCGTCTGCAAAGGGATGCTGTTGTAAGTGCGTTTTCCGATATTGCTCAAAGGGCAACAAAAAGTCTGGAAGAACTGGAAAAAGCCAGAACAAAAATGGAAAATAAAATGGCAGACTATGGGCAATTGTTTAAGCAGAAGACGGTTACCTTTGTTAGTAATGCATCAAAAAAAGACAAAGAGGTTTATGTTGATACGGTTGTAGACTTATCCAAAGAGCGGAAAATGCTGGAAGCATATGCCGATTTGCTGGATAAGGTAAAAGAAAAGCAAGAAATTCCGCATAACCTGTTCCACTCAATTTTAGAAATGCCGGTTGAGGATGCGGTTTTATATCAGGAGGCATTGTTATCGCTAGATGACAACGAACTGGCGAAATATCTTGAAGATTGGAAGGCTATTCAGAAAGTTGCTAAAGAGACCGCTGCAAGAAGCTATCAGGAAGATACAGAAGAAATTCTGAAAACAGTAGAATCAGAACTTGCCGGATGGTACGGAACAGTACCAGCAGGCTTTTTTCAGGAAGGAATGTTATCAGCAGAGGCCTTTGGGCAAGGGTTTGCCAATAAGCTTTCGGATTTGCAGAGTGTGATTCAACAAGCGATGCAGTCCTTGATGCCTATGGCCACATTACAGACAGGACAATTACTGTCAGCGGTGGGGAGCCGTGGGATTCAAAATGTGCAGAACTCTATGACGTACGTTTTAAGCAGTTCGGCAGAAACTGTTGCCGAACAATTGCGAAGCATCAGAGCCCATGCGGCTGTTGAACAACTCAGGGAGGGATAAGGATGCTGATTTATTATGAAAACGAAATAGGAATGATACGGTTCGGCGGTGGAAACGAACGTTGGAATATAACAGATTATAGCGGTCTTTCGCTTGCGGAAAAATCTTTTTTTACAGCAAGTTATGCAGAAAGTCCCGGGCAGGTGACAATCCGGGAGAAAGCTGAGGCCAGAGTGATAACTTTGCGTGGTGACTATGCCGGTGATGGTGAAGCTCTCTCTTTGGGGATGAGGGTTTTAAATAAAAAAGGTCGTTTAACTGTGACAGATGGTGTGAAAACAAGGTGCATAGAGGCATATTGCAGTCATTTTGAAATGAACAAGCCTTGTGGAATCTATAGAGAATTTGTGGCGCAGTTTACAGCAGATGACCCGTTTTTTGAAGGTGCGGAAGCGATTGAAATGGCATTATACAGCCGTGAGGATTTGGTGGAAAGTAAATTTACCTTGCCCTGCGTGTTTACGAGAAGGATTATGACCAGTAAGGTATACAATCACGGAGATGTTATGACGGAGCCTGTGTTCACAATTTTTTGCAATCGAGTATCAGACAGCGAAGAGGCAGGAATTTTGCTGAAAAATGAGACAACCGGTGCACAACTGCGACTACTCTATGTTTTGCAGGAAGGGGAAACAGTTACAGTCGATATTTCTAGGCGAAGGATTACCAGCGATACAATTCGCGAAGATAACAACGGAGGCAGTTTAATTTTCTTTATGTCTGAGGATACGGTGCTTAAGAATTTATATCTTGTCCCCGGTGAAAATCAGTTTTCGGTGACTAATTTTGCTGTGGAAAGTGATATGCTGGTGACGTGCAGAATGAAGGAAAAATATTTAGAGGCGGTGATGTAATTGGAAAGCATTTGGTTTTATGATTTTTCATTTACTCCTCTTTTGATTCTGCATGATGTGTTTTCAGTTAACTGGGAACTATATTTTAATGATGTGGGGACCTTTGAATTACATACGGCTTTATCGGACGATGTGACAAAACTTTTGCATAAACAAAAATATCTGGTGGTTGTGCAGGGGAACAAACAGGCGATTGTTGTGGGTTGGCGGTTGACACATGAATGTGTGCTGTATGGCAGAACGTGCAACTGGTTATTGACCAGGCGGGTGATGCCCTCTTGCGGTGTGTTAAATGATACAGCAGAAAATATTACGAGAAAACTAATGCGGGATGCTTTTGCAGATTCGCCGGAACTGGTACTTGAGCCTGCTTCGGGCAAAGGGGTGACAAGGGAATTTGAACTGTCTAAAGATTGCACTGTTTTTGAGGCGGTGAAAGACTGCCTAAAGCAGGAAAAGGCAGGACATTTATTGCGGTTTGAACCCGGCAGTAAAGAGTGGGTTTATGAAATTCAATACGGTCGGAAGCAGCAAATTGTTTTGGCAGAGGATTATGGTAATGTGTATGACTGTTCGTACTCAGAAAATGGGTTGGAGTCTTATAGTGGCGGTTGGTATCGAAAAAAGGATGAGGAAAGCGGAGACGATGTCTTAACCTATATCAGCCGGGATGATGAGACAGGGCTTCTGCGGTGGGAGTGTTTGTTAGGTGAACAAACAGAGATAGAAGCCAGACAAATTCTTGAAAACAAGCAACGTGAGAAAAAAGCATCGGCCTTTATGAAGGGGCTACAATTCGGGAAAGATTACGCTCTGGGTGATTGGGTTGAATTGAGCGTTTCAAAGGGTGGTTTTTATGTGGCAGAAGAAAAGCAAATCAGCGGTGTGCACATCTGGTATGAAGCAGACAGTTGCGGAGAAGAACCAATGTTTGACTGAAAGGAGAAAACAAGATGGCTTATACTGTAAATTTTTTGGATAATGAATTGGTGACAGCGGAATATCTGAATCAGGTGGCGGAGGACTTAGGCGGTCACACCTTGCAATTTTCGGATGAAATGACCTATGGTGTGGATGATTTGAATGGGATTGCACAGTCATTGGTGACTAAAGGGGTATCCAACGGATGCGCTCTCAGTACAAGTTCGGGGAAAGTTCATATAGGGGAAGGAATTTTGTATATGAGAGATGGTCGGAAGGTAATGGTTGATGAAGAAGGCGTTACACTTGATTTACCGGAGAAGAAAGAAGCATATGTTTGGTTTGAGCATGATGTGCTGACAGGGTTTGTGATTCCCCGTTGCACGGAGGAAAAACCATTGGATGAGGATTATGTGTTGCTTGGTCAGATAACAGCAGAGGGTACGATAGTCGGTCGGTCTGATCGGGCGGTGATGAAAAATCCGTTTTTAGGATTGCATGGCAGTGAAACGGTTATCAAACAGTTTTGCTGGGATGGTGTGCTGGAAGAAAAATTATTGTGGGAAATAGAATTGGAAGATAGCGGATATCAACACGTTGTTGTGTATACATCAGGGATTGATAAGGACGGGTATGTATATAATGCTTGTTGCGGTCATATTGAACTGTCCGGCGGAACGGCCTTTAGCGTTGTTTCAACGATAACCTATGGTGCAAACTCGGAAAGAGGGTTTACATACAGTTCGGAGAATGGAGAAATTTTAGCAGGATATCCTGTGTTGACTTCTGCAGGAAATTACCATCATTTTGTATATTTACGGTTCGTGTTGGGAGATGATGGGATATTGCGGGTATATCAAAGAGCAAAAGCCGGTCAGATGGGGTATAACACAACGCCGGCAGTTGATCTGTATATTACAGTCTGTTAGGAGGGATAACGGTGATTACATATACAATCAGAACGAATGTGAAAGGGAAACGGACACTGGAGACAGATGCTGTTTTTACGACAGGTGATGTGCAGGCCTATCGACTCAGGTTTGTTTTTTATGACAACGGTGTGTATGATACTGCAGGATGCAGCCTGATGGTAAAGGGAAAACGGTCCGACGGTGTTGTGGTGATTGATGAAGGCGTGATTGATGCGTTGGGAAATGCCTTTTACGATGTGAAATCTTCTATGTATGCTGTGCCGGGTGAACTGGCCTTAGAAGTGGCATTGCTGACAGAAGATGGCGGATATATTACAGTGAAGGAGCTGACGATTTCCGTTCGCGAAGGCTTTGGAGAAGGAGATTTGGCAGAAGATACAGCACCGTTGTTGACAGAACTGCACAAAACCCTTGAAGAAGCTAAGGAAGTAACGGAGAAAGCACGACCCATTGGTGATGTTGTTGCAAATGAAGAAGGACGCATTCTTGCAGAAGCGCAGCGCAATGCTAACGAAGAGACAAGGTCTGCTGCGGAAGTGCAGCGGGCGCAGGCAGAAACAGAACGCATAGCGGCGGAGGAAGGACGTTTAGCAGCGGAGGAAGAGCGGCAGGCAGGATATGAGCAGATGGGGAATCTATTTGCCAATGCTTTGGTTGGGTCCGGTTCCGGTGGTTCTGTCTGTTTGGACGATGTTTCGCCAATAGAGCATATAGCAGAGGTAAAAGTCTCCGGCGTGGATAATTTAGAAACTATTACCTTGGTGCAGTGTGGACTTAACTTGTTTAATCCTTTGAAAATATCTGCCGAACACCTTCAGTTCTCAGGAGAAAAGCCAAATTTATCAAATGCAACTTTAAAAAACGACCAAGGTATGAGAATAAACTCGATTGATTACGACGGCAAGGTTGGTATTGTTGCCATTCAGGAAGAAACGAAAAAAGATAATGTTACACCAGTTACAGATATAACAAAAGGTACATTCACGATATATTTCAACAATCCGTCTCCATATTATAAGTTGAACGATTTATACACTTTTGTGGCAGATGTAGAACTTTTGGAAAATAAACATCCAGAAGGCAATATACAGCTTTTGATTAGAGCGTCACACGACCAAAATTATTTTTCAGAACTTACTGGCAACAAGACAAGGATACGGGTTATATTGACAGCAAAACAAAACTCGTCTTATCCAAATCGGAGAAGTTTAACAATAGTACCTCTCGGTAAAAGCGTGATTTTGAAAAATATTATGTGGTTGCCAGGGAAATGGACTGAAGCTCCTGAATACGAAGAGTATAAAGAAACTACATATCCAGTTAATACAGACGGCACAGTTAATGATGTTGTTTTATATAGTCCTAGCTCTGTTTTAACTACAGATACTGACGGAGTTGTTGTGGAATGTAAATATAATAAAGATTCCAACAAGGTGATTGAAAAGCTGACCAATGCAATAATTTCATTAGGAGGAAATGTGTGATGTTTAATTTAAAGGATTTTATCAAAAAAGGGTTGCTGGATGCTGTTGGCAGAATGGCGGATTATCAGGTGATTTTAAATGCTGCCGGATGGCTTGAAAAGGGTGTGCTTTCTGAAGAAGATTTGGAGGACATTAACGCTGTGATTGAAGCACAGTATCCGGAGGTGGAGGAACATGCAGAATGAGGTCTGGGATTTAGTTCTTAGGTGGCTGGTGCCCTTTGTGTGCGGTAGCTGCGTTTCTCTGATCAGCATGGCGATAGCCGGATTCCGGCAGAGCCACAAGAAGGAAAATGCCTTTAAGAAGGGTGTGCAATGTCTTTTGAGGGCGGAAATCATACGGTCTTATGATAAGTATACAGAGCGGGGCTTTTGCCCCCTCTATGCCAAAGAAGCGTTGACAAGGGCTTATGACAGTTATCACGAGCTGGGTGGCAATGATGTGGCAACGGATTTGTATCATCAGATGATGCAGATGCCGAATGAGTGCTGAAGGAGGAGAAAATATGAAGATTCTATTGGTTGCCGGACACGGTGAGGGTGATGCCGGTGCCTGCGGTTGCGGTTATTATGAGGCTGACCTCACAAGAGAAGTTGCAGAACAGCTTAAAAGACGGTTGGAAGCATATATAACAGTTGATGTTTTTGACGTTAAAAAGAATTTATATAAATATTTATCTTCAGGGAAGCAATTCAACTTTGCATCCTATGATTATGTTTTGGAAATTCATTTTAATGCTGCTGTATCTGATGAAAAAGGGGACGGGAAAACAACCGGGACGGAAATTTTGGTGCACAATACCACAGACAGTCGGCGTGTGGAGGAGAAAATAATAAGCAATCTGGCGGCGGTTGGTTTTACAAACAGAGGAATTAAGGGACGGAACAATCTGTTTGTGATGAATGTGTGCAAAAAGCAGAAAGTAGCATATGGCTTGCTGGAGGTTTGCTTTATTGATGACAGAGATGATATGAATTTGTACCAAACACGAAAAGAGGACATCATTCGGGGAATTGCAGGTGGACTTCTGGAAGGGTTGGGCATAGGATGTAATAAGCAGTTGGAAACAGCAAATGATATTACATGGGAATTAAATCATACATATTTTCAAATAACGGAAACGGAACGGTTTGTAACGGCTCTGGAGGAAGCAAAACAGTGCGGGTCACCTTTATATTGGGGGTATTATAAGTTGGTGAACAAAGTGAAAGGACGTTGAATATGAATCAATTTTGGAAACTGTTTGATGTAAAAAGTATTGTGACATTGGTGTTGGTTTTTGCACTGGTTTTTATTGCTATAACCAATAAAAAAATGGATGAAAATGTATTTTTATTGTTTTCTAATGTGGTCACGATGGTCATTACCTATTTCTTTGCCAAGAAAAACAGTGAAAAAAATGATAATTAGTATAATTAAGTTGAAAAATTGATTTTTTATGCATCTTGATTTGGCTTTTTTTATGATTTGCTTAAAAATTTTTTGTTTATTTTATATATTGCGTCTCATGAAGCGGTATGATACAATTAATCATAGAAATAAAGTTTTTCTCTATGATTAATTGTATCATCCTTTGTTTTTAATATAGAATTTGTTTTTTTCATTGTGTTCTAACTTTTTTTGTTCTGCTATACAGGAGGTATATCTGTGGATTTTTCAACTAAAAAAATTGATGAACTGAGATTGATTGCTAAAGAAAAAGGAATTAAGGGAATCGCGAAATATAAGAAGCAGGAACTGATTGACTTGCTTTTGAAAGAAGAAGCTGAAGGGAAAGAAACGATTCAGGAAAAAGAAACCGAAAAGATTTCGGTGCAGGAAAAAAGCGGTTTGATGCTGCAAGGTTCTGACAATATTGTAGGTGGCATTCTGGAAGTTTTAGCAGAAGGGTATGGCTTTTTGCGCGGTGAAAACTATTTATCAACACCGAAAGATGTGTATGTATCACCCACTCAAATTCGCCGGTTTAATTTAAAGACCGGGGACAAGGTGACAGGGATTGCCCGTTTACCTAAGGAGGGTGAAAAATTTCCGGCTTTGATTTTTGTGCAACATGTAAATGACGATACGCCGGATAAAGCCATTCGCCGTCGTCCTTTTGAATACTTAACACCGATTTATCCTGTGGAACGGATTCGCCTGGAAAATACGCAAAATGATTTTGCAATGCGGCTGGTGGATTTAATCGCTCCCATTGGAAAAGGACAACGCGGTTTGATTGTGGCGCCGCCTAAAGCAGGAAAAACAACTGTTTTAAAAAATATTGCCAATAATATAGAGAAAAACCATCCGGAAGTAACACTGATTGTTCTTTTGATTGATGAACGTCCGGAAGAGGTTACAGACATGAAGCGCTCCATCTCCGGAGATGTGGTATTTTCAACCTTTGATCAGCCACCGGAACATCATACCAAAGTGGCGGAGATTGTGCTGGAACGGGCACAAAGATTGGTAGAACAACGAAAAGATGTTGTGGTGCTTTTAGATTCCATCACACGGTTGGCACGGGCCTATAATCTGACTGTGCCGCCATCGGGCAGAACCCTTTCCGGCGGTTTGGATCCCGGGGCACTGCACAAACCAAAGAAATTTTTCGGTGCAGCCCGAAACATTGAAAATGGTGGCAGTCTCACCATTTTGGCAACTGCTTTGATTGAAACAGGCAGTCGCATGGATGATGTGATTTTTGAAGAATTTAAGGGCACCGGCAATATGGAACTGCATTTAGACAGAAGACTTTCTGAAAAACGGATTTTCCCGGCAGTGGATATTCAAAAATCCGGTACCAGAAAAGAGGAACTTTTGCAATCTCAGCAAGAACTGGAGGCTGTTTGGGCAATTCGAAGGGATTTATCTTCTAATCTGACAGCACAGGAAGTAACGGAGCAGTTGATTAATACCTTAATCAGAACGAAAAACAATGATGAAATGGTTGGGGTTATTATGAAAAATTTTGAAACATCCAGAAAAAATCAAAAATAAAATACAAAGGAAACGGGAGGGCGTGCATATGGGCAAACTGATTTTGGTTGTTGGCGGAAAGAGAAGCGGTAAAAGCGATTTTGCACAAGGGTTGGCTGAAACCTTTGGGGACAGTATTCTTTATATCGCAACATTGGTTCCTGAAAATGATGAAGAAGTTAAGAACCGAATTGCGTGCCGGAAAATGCTCAGACCCTCCGGTTGGGATACCTTGGAGGCTTATGATGGGATTGCCCGGCATATTGAAGAGTTTGGCGCAGCTTATGATGGTATTGTGCTGGACCGGCTTTCAGTTATGGTAACGCAACTGCTGAGTGATTACAATGAAAACTGGGAATCGATATCGGTTTCAGATGTTGTGGAAATTGAAAAAAATATTCAAAAGCGAGTGCGTGAAGTGGTGAAGGCGGCAAAAAGCGTGCCATCTCCTGTCATTATGCTGACCAATGAACTGGGGATGGGGAGCAGACCCATCGACCGATTTAACAGAATCCGTCGTGATATTACCTGTCGTGTCAATACAAAAGTAGCGGCGCAGGCTGATGAAGCCTACTTAATGGTTGCCGGATTGCCTGTTAAAATTAAATGACACAGCGAGAAAAAACTTGCATAAGCGGCACTTATGTTGTATAATGTAAGTAGAATTAAATTTTAAAGAAAAGGAAGGCGGCGATGATAATGGATTTTAACGAAACTCAGCAATATCAGTTTGGAACAGACAGGGAGGAATATATTCGTTCTGTGATTACAACTGTATATGCAGCATTAAAGGAAAAAGGTTATCATCCTGTCAGTCAAATGGTGGGATATATTATGTCAGGAGACCCCACGTATATAACGAGCCATAACAATGCCAGAGCCTTGATTCGGAAAATTGAACGGGATGAATTGTTAGAGTCGCTGGTTAAGAATTATATTGAGAACAACCGATAAAATTGAGGTCTGCCTTTTGAACGGCAGACCTTGTTTTTACGGAAAAGGAGAGCAAAATGCTACAAGCGAAAGAGATAAAAGAATATGCAAAAAAATTATCAATTCCTGCTGTGGGCGTTTGCGGTGCAAAGTATGATGAACAGCTGCTTGTGCATCTGGAGAACCGTCGGCAATTCTTTTCAGCTTGTACATTTGAAGAGGAAAATCTTGAAAAACGGATTGAACCAGGCAATCTGATGCCTGAAGCAGAGAGCATTTTGGTGTGTTTGTTTCCTTATTACATCAGTGAAGTTTTAACGGAAAACATATCCCGGTATGCAGCTGTGCAGGACTATCATCTTGTGGCCGAAAAGTATTTACGGAAAATAGCAGAGTTTATTAAAAGCAAAGAACCGGATGCAAAGTGTTTGGCGGTTTGTGATACCAGCCCTTTGGTGGACAGACAGTTGGCCTATCGTGCAGGGCTGGGGTTTTACGGAAAAAATAATTTGTTGATTCATCCGGTTTACGGATCTTATTGTTTTATCGGGGCATTATTGTTAAATTTTCCTTTGGAAGCAGATGAACCTATGAAAAGGGAGTGTGCCGGCTGTGATGCCTGTATTCGTTCTTGTCCCGGTGGAGCACTTGCGGATCATTTTGGATTTGACTGTGAGCGCTGTATTTCCTATTTGACGCAAAAGAAAACTTTGACAGAAGAACAGCAGAAATTGCTTGAGGGCCAGGAAAGTGTATATGGCTGTGATGCTTGTCAGGCGATTTGCCCTCATAACCAGAATTTGCCGGATACGCCCATAAAAGAATTCTATGTGGAGCCGATTCGGCGACTGAAGGAAGAAGATATAGCGGCTATGAGCAACCGTAAGTTTAAAGAAACATATAGAAAGTATCCATTTTCCTGGTGTTCCAAACAAACCATATTAAAAAATTTCAGACAAACAAAAGAGGAGAAACAATGATGGAAATTTTGGCTCCTGCTGGTGGCTTTGATGCTTTGCGTGCAGCAGTGGATTATGGTGCGGATGCTGTGTATGTAGGCGGTAACCGTTACAGTGCCAGAAGAAGTGCACAAAATTTTACAGATGAAGAATTAGCGGAAGCCGTTGATTTTTGCCATTTGCGAGACAGTCGGCTTTATTTGTGTTGTAATACTCTCTTGAAAGAGTCGGAATTAGATGAGGTGATGGATTTTATCCGTTATGCCTATGCTATCGGTGTGGATGCATTGATTGTGCAGGATTGGGGTTTGGTGCATCGCGTTAAACAGGAGCTTCCTGAATTTTCTGTCCATGCCAGCACACAGATGACAGTGACGAACAGTGACGGTGTTAAAATGCTGGAAAAAATGGGCGCTGACCGTGTAGTTTTAGCCCGTGAAGTAACGGGGGAAGAAATTAAAGCCATCAGGGAGCAAACGCAGATGGAACTGGAGTATTTTGTTCACGGCGCATTGTGCATTTCTTATTCCGGTCAGTGTCTAATGAGCAGTATTTTAGGCGGACGGAGCGGAAATCGTGGCGGCTGTGCTCAACCTTGCCGTTTGCCGTATACACTTTTGAAAAACGGTCAGCCGGTAACGGAGACATTGCCTTTGCTTTGCCCAAAGGATTTGTGTCTGGCAGACAGGGTGCAGGAGCTGAAAGATTTAGGTGTTGCCTCTTTGAAAATTGAAGGGCGAATGAAAAGCCCTGAATATGTAGCAATGGTAACACAGGTTTATAAACGGGCAGCAGAAGGAACTGTGTCAGAGGATGACATTCGCAGTATGTTAAAATTTTTCTCTCGAGGTGGTTCGTGCCACGGCTATTTTGATGGCTGTACTTATGGAAAAATGATGGATCCTTCGGAAGGTTCAAAAATTGCCGGCGCTCTGCCGGAAATTGAAAAGAAACAGAAAACCTTACCTGTGAAAATGTCATTAACGGCTCAGACGGAGAAACCGCTGGTTCTTCGCGTTGAAAGCCGAGATGGTGTTTGTGTTTCGGTGACAGGAGCATGCTGCCAAAAGGCACACACTCGTGCTACGGAAAAAAGCCGCATGGAAGAACAACTGACAAAACTGGGAGGAACAGCCTTTTATGCAGAAGCAATTTCTGTTGATGCTTCTCCGGACGTTGCAGTTGCCATTAAAGATTTGAATGCTCTGCGGCGGAATGCTATAGAAAAGCTGGAACAAAAAATTGTCAAGCAGTTCCGCAGAGAACCGGTTGCTGCGCTGAGCAATGAAGACAGAATAGCATATTCATACCGAAAAGAACCGGAGATTTGTGTTGAAGTCAGCACAAAAGAGCAGCTGCAAGCGGCAGTGGACATGGGCGTTGAACGGATTTATATGCCGCATTTTTTACTATCGCAGGCAAAGGACGTAAAAGACCCTGTATTGTTGTTGCCGCCTGTGAACAAAGAAATGCAATCTGTTGCTTTAGGTGTAGCAGAAGCAGTTTGTATTCAGAATATCGGTCAGCTTGCCAAAGTGCAGGGCAGGGAAATCACAGCGGGACATCGTTTGAATATAACCAACAGTCAGAGTATTACAATGCTGGAAAAAATGGGTGTGACAAGGTTTGTGTTATCGCCGGAGCTGAATATGAAAGGAATCGGTCATCTGCGTCAAAAAACCAACGGATTTTTAGAGGTTATCTGCTATGGTCATCTGCCGTTGATGCTGTTGGAAAATTGCATTATTAAAAGTGCTTACGGTTGTGTTTGCGATGAAGGAGAATTTGCACTCCTAGACAGAAAAAATGAGGTTTTTCCCATAAAGTCGAGGCATTGCGGCAATATTATCTATAATTCTAAACCAATCTACATGGCGGACCGTATGACGGACATAAAAAATTTACAAATAAATGGAATCAGATTATGTTTTTCCCTTGAAAATTATGAAACTTGTTGTATAATAATAAGGGAGTATCAGGAAGCGCTGACAGGCAGAAAAAAAGAACCGCCGGCAAGCGGTTTCACGCGGGGACATTTTTACCGTGGAATGCAATAAATGAGAGAAAATGCCGGAGGTCAGCCACAGGAGTGTGCCATGACAAAGTGGGATAAATTGATTTTTTGTGTATTGATTGCAGGCGCAGTTTTTGCTCTGTTTGTGCAGGGATTTCTGTTTTCCGGCAGTCAGGGAATGCAAGCCGTTGTAGAAGTAGACGGTCGGGAATACGGTCGGTATTCTCTGCAAGAAAAAAATGGTAAGACTCTTGCAATCAGAACGGAATTTGGTTATAATAAAATAGTAATTGAAAACGGTAGTGTGAAGGTAACAGAATCAGATTGCCCTGACCATTTGGAAATGGCAGCCGGAAGCATTCAGAATAACGGTGAAATGCTTGTTTGTTTGCCCAATCGGCTGGTGATTCGAATTGAAGGGAAGGGGAGCGTGGATGCCGTTACGTACTAAAACAATGAATGCACATAAAATAACAACAGCCGGGCTGCTGGTTTCCTGCGGCTTGGTTTTGCATTATGCGGAGAGCCTGATTCCTATTTTTCAGGTGATACCCGGTGGCAAACTGGGGCTTGCCAATGTGGTAACGTTATTGGCTTTTTCGTGGTATGACGCAGGGTTTGCATTGCTCGTAGGCTTGCTTCGCTGCTTCTTAAGCTCATTATTTTCCGGAACCCTTACGATGATGCTTTACAGTGGGGCGGGAACGTTATTCAGCATTATGGTCATGACCTGTTTGAAACAATTTTTTTCAAAACAAATCAGCACAGTGGGACGGAGTATGTTAGGAGCATTCTTTTTTAATGTGGGTCAAACAGTAGTTTGTGCCGTGGTTTTGGAAAATGTTTTAATTTTTTCATACTTGCCTGTTTTAACGATTTTAGCAGCAGTTTGCGGACTGTTAACAGGAATTGCGGCAAAACAGACAGAACATATCATTCTTTCACATAGGAGACGGTGATGAACAATATAAAAATTAAACTGCCATCGAATGTTTCGGTGGTTCTGGCGTCGGGCTCGCCTCGCCGTCGGGAATTGCTAGAACAAATAGGGCTGTCGTTTACGGTGGTGCCTTCCCAAGCGGATGAAAGTATTGCTGAGGATTTGTCTCCGGCGTTTGCGGTACAGAGCCTTTCTCTTTTAAAAGCGGCTGATGTAGCAAAAACACAACCGGAGGACGCATTGATTATCGGTGCAGATACAGTTGTGGTGCTGGAAGAGGAGATTTTAACAAAACCGCAGGATGCTCAGGAAGCAACGGAAATGCTCAGGCGTTTATCCGGTCGGAGTCACAGTGTGCTCACCGGCGTAACGGTGTTTCGCAGAAAAGATGGGAAGAGCGTTAGTGTCACGGAGGAAACACAGGTTTATTTTAAAAGTTTATCTGAAGATGAAATTGCATCTTATGTTGCCACAAAAGAACCTTTAGACAAAGCAGGCTCATACGGCATCCAAGGCCTGGGCGGTTTGTTTATTGAGAAAATTGAAGGCGATTATTATAATGTTGTTGGTTTGCCACTAACTCGTTTGGGCAAACTTTTGCAGGAAGAATTTGATATTGAATTAATTTGGGAGGTAATATAAATGTCATTTGCAAAGGATATTGGTATTGATTTAGGAACAGCAAACACTTTGGTATATTTAAAGGGCAAGGGAATTATTCTTCGTGAGCCCTCTGTTGTGGCTGTTAACAAGAGTGAAGGTAAAATTTTAAAGGTTGGTAACGAAGCCAAAGAAATGATTGGTCGTACCCCAGGTAATGTAGTGGCCATCCGTCCTTTAAAAGATGGTGTTATTGCTGACTTTGCCAGCACACAGGCGATGCTTAAATATTTCATCAAAAAAGCATATCCGTCTTATTTCTTTAAACCTACGGTTGTTGTTTGTATTCCCTTTGGTGTAACAGAAGTGGAACGCCGTGCGGTAGAAGAATCTGTTTTATCTGCCGGTGGCAAAAATGCATACTTGATTGAGGAGCCTATGGCAGCAGCCATTGGTGCCGGTTTGCCGGTTTCTGAACCCACCGGTAGTATGGTTGTTGATATTGGTGGCGGTACCACAGAAGTAGCCGTTATCTCTTATGGCGGTATTGTTGCCAGTCAGTCTCTGCGTATTGCCGGTGATGAACTGGATGACGACATTGTAGATTATATCAAAAAAGAATATAATCTAATGATTGGTGAACGGACAGCAGAAGAAATTAAATTCGGGATTGGTTCTGCTTATGAATATGAAAATGAAAGCACAATGGAAGTGAAAGGTCGCGACTTGATTTCCGGCTTGCCCAGAACCGTTTCGCTGACGAGTCGTGAAATTCGCGGTGCTTTGTCTGAGTCAATTTTTTCAATTGTGGATGCCATTAAGAATACATTGGAAAAAACACCGCCGGAATTGGCAGCTGACGTTATGAACCGCGGTATTACGTTAACCGGTGGCGGCGCTCTGATTCGCGGTTTGGACGTTTTGATTGCAGAAGAAACAGGCATTCCTGTTATGTTGCAGATAATGCACTGGATTGTGTGGCTTTGGGCACCGGTTTGGCTCTCTCAGCATTGGAAAAGTCCGGTCAGGGAATTTTAAGTAACCGTTCCAAGCGTTGGAGATAAAAATGCTCGCAGAATGATAAGAAAGGAGGAGGACAATGGAAAAGAGAAGAAAACTGCCGATTGTTATGCTGATCATTACAATTGTAATTTTTGTTTTGATGGGTATTTCTTTTGCATTGCCTGCAAATTCCTCCTCCGGAAATATATTGGGTACAGTTTTGAGTCCTGTTCAAAAGTTTTTTTACGGTATCGGTAACGGAATTGGTGGATTTTTTGATTTTATTGGCGATATGAATAACTTTCAGCATGAAAACTTAGAACTCAAAGATCAAGTGAATGAACTTTCGAAACAGGTACGTGAGCTGGAATCCTATAAAGATGAAAATGAACGACTCAGATCCCTCTTGGAGCTGAAATCCAATTCTCAGGAACAAGATATGGTTGGCTGTGAAGTGATTGCCAAGGATCCCGGAAATTGGTTTTATACTTTTACGGTGGATAAAGGCAGTAACGACGGCATTAAGGTTGACGATGCCGTTGTTTCCGGTGAGGGCTTGGTCGGTCATGTAAAAGAGGTTGGTCATAACTGGGCTAAAGTGCTCACAATCATTGATGCAGACAGTTCCGTTGGCGCTGCTATCAATCGTTCGCAAAATCTGGCTATTGTTGACGGTGATTTGTCGTTGGCTGACAGCGACCGGTGTATTATGAGTTTCATCACCAACGATTCCAGTTCGGTTGTTGTGGGTGATAAGGTGGTTACATCTGGCTTAGGCGGTGTGTATCCGGAAGGAATTTTAATTGGTACCGTTTCGGAGATTAAAAGCGATTCTATGGGCTATTCCCAATATGCCATTATTGAAACAGCAGTTGATTTTGAAAGGATCCGGGAAGTTATGATTATCCGGAGCAACAGGTAAGGCAATGAATCAATTCAGGCAGACAACCCCTGTGCTCAACAGGGTTTTAACGGGTATTTTAATATTGCTTGCGGCAACACTTCAAACCACCATTATCCGTGGACTTGAAGTGTTTCATGTCATTCCGAACCTTTTGTTTATTATCGTGATTTGCTATGGTCTTTTGCATGATGATTACAGCTCTTTGGTTGTAGGCGTTTCCTGCGGATTGATTTTGGATTTGTTTGGCGGACGAACCTTGGGGCTTAACACATTGCTTTGTGCTTATGCTGCTTGTCTTTGTCTTTCAATCAGTGATAAGTTGTTTAGTCATAACGCATTAGTTTCTATGGTTTTTGTATTGGTTTTAACCATTCCCTATGAAGTGTTAACCTATCTTTTTTATTTTGTCATTTGGGGTAAGGGAGCCGGATGGTATGCGATTTTATGCAAAATTTTACCTGTGACGGTATATAATTCTTTGTTTACACTGGTTATGCATCCGCTTGTTAAATTTGCAACCTATCGAGAATAAAGGAGGCGCAGAACATGGAAAACAAACAATTAAAAAGACGCGGCATTGTTCTCTATGTTCTGATTATTATGCTCGCGTTGGTTTCAATTTCTCGTCTGTTTCGGTTGCAAATTATAACAGGCGAAGAATATAAAGAAATTTCGGACAGCCGTTTGGCAAGAAGTATTCCGGTAAAAGCACCCCGTGGTGAAATTTTAGACCGTTACGGTCGTGCGCTGGTAACAAACAGGGAAGGTTTTACAGTAGCAATCGCAAAAATTAATGATGACAAAAATGCATTAAACCGAGTTGTTTTAAATTTGGCAAATTTATTTTCTTCCAAAGAAATGGATTATGAAGATACGTTTCCCGTATCGCAAACAACACCTTTTGAATACCGGTTTTCCGGTGCTGACGAAGAGGCAAAACAGAAAGCAAAACAGAGTTTTCTTGAGGAAAGAAAATACGCTGCAGATATCAAGGCTGAGGAAGTAATCGAAAAATATAAAAAAAGATACAACATCAGTGATGAGTATTCCCAGGAGGAAGTACGGAGAATCATCGGTGTCCGTTATGAAATGGAAAAGCGCAATTTTTCTTCCAATAATCCCTATGTGTTTGCTACAGATGTTGATATAGAGACAATTACGACCATTAAAGAAAAACGGGAACAGTTTTTCTGCGCGACGGTATACAGCGAACCCATCCGTCAATATGCCAGCGGTTCTTTAGCGGCGCATATTTTGGGACGTGTGGGTATTATCAGCCCGGAGGAATATGCCGAATTAAAAGACCAGGACTACGGCATGAATGATTATCTGGGGAAAGAGGGCGCCGAAAAAGCCTTTGAAAAGTATTTGAAGGGAAAAGACGGTACCAATAGTGTGGAACGAAAAATCCGTGAAGGGGAAACAGAAATTGTTTATTCCCGCGAGCCGGTTCCCGGCAATTCTGTTATGCTGACCATTGATATGGATTTGCAATGGGTGGCAGAGAAATCCTTGGAGAAAAATATTCAGAGAATTGCGGCAACCAGTAAATATGGAAGCGGACATGATGCCTGTGCCGGCGCGGCTGTGGCGGTGGATTTAAACACCGGTGAGCTGTTGGCAATCGCATCCTATCCAACCTATAATCCGGATCGGTTTTATGAAGATTACAGTTCTTTGTTAAATGATAGTAACCGACCAATGTTTAACCGCGCGTTAAACGGTGTGTATGAACCGGGTTCAACCTTCAAACTATGTACTGCATTGGCATCTTTGGAATCGGGCGTTGTCACACCGTCGGAACAGATGACAACAACCGGTGTTTATAATTATTTAGGTCACGATTTTATGTGTCATATCTACCGCAGCAGCTTTGCTTCTCATGGCACCATTACGATTTCGCAGGCGATTCAGCATTCCTGCAACTATTTTTTCTATGATATGGGAAAACGGATGGGCATTGAACCGATTCAGGAATATGCCACACAGCTTGGCCTGGGGGAATATACCGGTATTGAGCTTGCCGGAGAGGAAAAAGGTCAGGTAGCGGGTCCGGAGCTTCGCGAGAAGAACGGACGGCAGTGGTTTCCCGGCGATGTGCTGCAGGCGGCAATCGGTCAGTCAGACAATCTGTTTACACCACTTCAGTTGGCTAATTATGTGGCAACATTGGCCAATGGCGGTTCAAATTATGAAGTTCATCTGCTGAAATCCGTAAAATCAAATGCAGATGATTCCATTATTTTCGAAAATACACCCAAAATTAAACATAAACTCAATGTAAAGGAAGAAAATTTGCAGGCGGTTTTAGGTGGTATGCGATTGGTTACTTCAGAAGGTACCGCCAGTGCGGCTTTTGCAGACTTCCCCTTTAAAACCGGCGGTAAAACCGGTAGTGCTCAGGTTTCCAGCGGCTCCAGTAATGGTATTTATGTAGGATATGCGCCCTATGACAATCCTCAAGTTGCTGTGGCTGTTGTGGTGGAACACGGTGGTGGCGGTGGAAATGCTTCGTATATTGCCAGGGACATTTTTTGGGAATATTTCTTCGGCGGAGAAGATACGGTTGAGCAGCGTGTTCAGGAAAATGTTTTATTACCCTAAAAATTTTAATATTGTAAAAGGTTGTTGTTAATCATAATGATACAACAACCTTTTTTTTATATCTTTTCTGTTAATTTTTTATAGAAATATATAGACATAAAGATAAAAATATGGTACAATATTCTTGATATGGCAAAGATTTGTTTTGCCATTTATGAAGTAGTTTACAAGGTAGCAAATTAAAACACCTGTCAATTGGAGAAAGGATGTCAAGAGATGAATATAGCACTGATTGCACATGATAAAAAGAAAGAATTGATGATTCAATTTTGCATAGCTTATAAAGGTATATTGGAAAAACATACTCTTTGTGCAACAGGAACGACCGGCAGTCTCGTCAGCGAGGCAACAGGTCTTGAGATTCATCGCTTTCTGTCAGGCCCTCAAGGGGGCGACCAGCAGATTGGTGCTCGCATTGCCTATAACGAAATGGATTTGGTTCTGTTTTTCCGTGATCCGTTAACTGCGCAGCCTCATGAACCGGATGTAACCGCGCTGTTAAGACTTTGTGATGTGCATAATGTACCGCTGGCCACCAATGTGGCAACGGCTGAGGTTTTGGTGCGCGGTATGGATCGTGGTGACTTGGATTGGAGAGATATTGTAAACCCAAAATAATGTAGACATAATGAACACTCTGCTGCCATGCGGTAGGGTGTTTTCCTTTAGATTAACTGATTTTGAATTTGCGGAGGAGCCCCAATGATTGAGAAAAAGATTCAGGAATTAACGGCATTTTTAAATGAACATGCCCATCGGTATTATGTGCTGGATGATCCCATCATCTCCGATTATGAATATGATATGGCATTGCGCGAACTAAAAGCATTGGAAGAAGCACATCCGGAATATAAAGACCCTGCATCGCCGACGACCCGTGTAGTGGGACAGGTGCTTGAAGGGTTTGAATCCGTGAGTCATCAGGTTCCCATGCAAAGTTTAAATGATGCTTTTTCAAAAGAGGAAATTCTGGAGTTTGACAGTCGGGTACAAAGCACATTGCAAGCGCCATTTGTTTACGGCGTAGAATATAAAATTGACGGACTGTCTGTTTCCCTGGAATATGAAAACGGTGTGTTCACCCGTGGTTCCACTCGCGGAGACGGTCATACAGGGGAAGATGTAACGCAGAATTTAAAGACGATTCACAGTATTCCCTTGCGGTTAAATCATCCTGTTCCGTATCTTGAAGTACGCGGAGAGGTGTTCATCGGTAAAGAAGATTTTGAAAAACTGAACCGTCAGAGAGAGACCGATGGAGAACCGCTGTTTGCCAATCCCCGTAATGCAGCGGCAGGCAGCTTGCGTCAGTTGGATTCAAAAATTGCAGCAAAACGCCATTTGGATGTGTTTATTTTTAACATTCAGCGTGCTGAAGGGGTTTCCTTTACAAGTCATACGGAAGGTCTTCAATACCTTTCTGAGCAAGGGTTTAAGGTGGTACCCTGCCTGAGTACCTATCCAACAGTAGAAAAAGCATTTGAGCGAGTTTTAGAAATTGGTGCCGAACGGGAAACTCTCCCTTTTGATATCGACGGTGCTGTCATTAAGGTGGATAATCTGAAGCAACGCGAAATTCTGGGTTCAACCTCCAAATGTCCCCGTTGGGCGGTGGCTTATAAATTTCCGGCAGAGACAAAGAAAACAAAGCTTTTAGATATTGTTTTGCAGGTAGGCAGAACAGGCGCCATTACGCCTAATGCTGTGCTCACACCGGTCCGAGTGGCAGGTTCAACGGTGCAGAGGGCAACCTTGCATAATATGGATTATATCTGCGAAAAGGATATTATGATTGGTGACTGGGTATACGTCCGCAAAGCCGGGGATATTATTCCGGAAATTACGGAAGTCATCAAAGAAGAACGTACCGGTGAAGAAGTAGCTTTTCATATGCCGGAATTTTGTCCGGAGTGTGGTGAACGAATTGAACGGGTGGAAGGAGAAGCGGTCTACCGTTGTATGGGCGGTAACTGTCCGGCACAGCTGCAAAGGAATTTAGAGCATTTTGCCTCCCGTGATGCTATGGATATTGAAGGATTGGGTCCGGCTGTAGTGGAACAGTTAATGGGAGAGGGGCTCATTGCCTCAGCGGCAGATTTATTTAGTCTGCGAGTGGAGCAACTGACGGCACTGGAACGGTTTGGTGAAAAATCGGCACAGAATCTCATCACGGCCATCCACAATGCAAAGGGAAGAGACTTATCTCGCTTGTTGTTTGCGTTGGGTATCCGTTTAAACGGTCAGCGGTCATCCATGCTGCTCGCCAAAGCCTTTGGCACAATGGAAAATCTGATGGAGCAGACAGAGGAGAGCCTAAGGGCCATTCATGAAATTGGCGAAAAAACGGCGGCTAATGTGTATGAATATTTTCAGAATCCTCACAACCGGGAGCTGATTGCCCGACTGGCGGCGGCCGGTGTGAATATGAAACACGAAGAAGCAGCAGATGCCAGTCAGAAGCTTGCCGGTAAAAAGTTTGTCATTACCGGACGGTTTGAGGAAATGTCCCGAAATGAATTAACTGAACTTGCTGAGAAAAACGGTGGAACCATTGCCGGCAGCGTATCGAAAAAAACAGACTATGTTGTAGCGGGTGAAGAGGCAGGCAGCAAGCTGGAAAAAGCGCAGAGTCTGGGTGTTCCGGTCATTACGTTGGAAGAATTTCTGAATATGCTCAGCGAATAGAATTATGCTTATTATTTCCTTTACAAGGGTTGCGTTTTTACCGGTGATAAGGTATAATTAAATTAAAATAAGGCAGAATTTGACGAAAGGATGAAATAAAATGTTTGATTTGACAAAAGCAGCAGAGCAGGACAAAGCTTTTATCGATGGCGTATGGGAAAAACTGGACAAAAAATTATCCGTTGTGGCTGAACGCTCCAGAGACAAGGTTCCCTATACAACTGAAAATGGTACACACATTAACAACCACAACATCAGCTGGTGGACCAACGGTTTTTGGCCGGGTCTTATGTGGTTGATGTACTACGGTACAAAAAATGATACTTACAAACAGACAGCAGAACGCACAGAGGAACTGTTGGATGAAGCTTTAGAAGGCTTTTTTGGTTTGCATCATGATGTTGGCTTTATGTGGCATATCTCTGCCGGCGTGAACTACAGAATCACCGGCAATGAAAAATCCAAAGTTCGCACTATGTATGCGGCCAGCACCTTAGCAGCCCGTTACAATTTAAATGCAAAAATTATCCGTGCATGGAATTCCGATCCTTGTGTTGCTATTATTGACTGCATGATGAATATTCCGCTTCTGTATTGGGCATCCAGAGAAATCGGCGATCCCCGTTATAAGCATATTGCAATGAGCCATGCTGATACCACGATGGAAAATCATATCCGTCCCGACGGTTCTGTAAAACACATTGTGGAATATGATGTGGAAACCGGTGAATATGTAAAAGAAATCGGCGGTCAGGGCTTTGGCGAACATTCCTCCTGGTCTCGCGGTCAGGCTTGGGCACTTCACGGCTTTATCCTGAGCTATATCCACACCGGCAAGCAGGAATATCTGGATACCGCTAAGCGCATTGCCCATTATTTCATTGCTTGTGTTTGTGATGACTACCTGCCCAAGGCAGACTTCCGTTCTCCTGAAGAACCTGTTTTATATGACACAACAGCCAGTGCCTGTGCAGCTTGCGGTTTAATCGAAATTGCAAGAAATGTGCCGGAACATGAAGGTAAAATTTATTACCGTGCAGCGATCAACCTGCTGAAGGCTTTAGATGCAAACTTCTGTAACTACGAAATGGATGAGGATTCCATTGTACAGATGGGTACCGAGCGCTGGACAGACAAACCGGAAACAATCGGCAAAACGACTCATATCCCCATTATTTATGGTGATTATTACTTTGCCGAAGCAATTTATAAGCTGAAGGGCTATGATTTGCTGTTTGAATAAGAGATGAAAACTAAAAGGAGATGTAAAAAATTTTTTTACATCTCCTTTTTTATGTTGCGGGATATCTAGGACGACATCCCCTACAATGATAATGGATGATTTGTTTTTAAAATTATTTTTAGATGCAATAGAATATATATTATTATTATTATTATGCTTTGTGTAGTCTGTGCATTTTTCTTAACAAGAGGAGGGCTGGACGAAAAATAGTACAGATTGAATAAACTGAATCCCGACGGCGTACGAGGGTACGCCGAGCGGTGAAGTTTATTCAAAACACAAAGCACAAAGAAGTTATTCATCTGAAGGGAATGATTACATAAATGCTTGTTTTTAAAATTATTTTTAGATGCAATAGAATATATTATTATTATTATGCTTTGTGTGGTCTGTGCATTTTTCTACAGCCCTAATTAAATGTATTTTTTCATTCGTTCTAACGCTCCCTTTTCCAACCGGGAAACCTGCGCCTGCGAAATGCCGATTTCATCTGCAACCTCCATTTGTGTCTTTCCTGAGAAAAAGCGTAGGGAAATAATGTGTTTTTCACGCTGAGACAGGCGTTTCATTGCATCGCTCAATGCAATATTCTCCAACCATTGTTCGTCGGTGTTTTTGGTGTCTTTCACCTGGTCCATTACAAAAATGGTATCCGTGCCGTCGTTATAGGCAGGCTCGTGCAGACTGATAGGGTCCTGAATAGATTCTAAGGCAAAGACTATGTCTTCTTTAGGCAACTCCAGAATTTTGGAGAGCTCGTCCACCGTCGGTTCCTTGGTATTTTTTGAAATGTATTCTTCTTTTGCTTTTAAAGCTTTGTAAGCAATATCCCTGAGGGAACGACTGACACGAATCTGATTGTTGTCTCTGAGATATCGCCGGATTTCACCGATAATCATCGGTACAGCATACGTGGAGAATTTAACATTATGAGATGTATCAAAATTATCAATGGCCTTAATCAAACCAATACAGCCGATTTGGAATAAATCATCCATATTTTCTCCCCGGTTATTAAAACGCTGAATAACACTTAAAACAAGGCGCAAATTGCCGCCGATAAATGTTTCTCTGGCCTCTTTATCCCCCTCTTTGATTTTTTCAAACAGAGCAACCTTTTCATCATTAGATAAAACGGGTAATTTTGCAGTGTTCACACCGCATATTTCTACTTTGTTAGCCAAAAATAATCACCAGCCTTTGTAAGTCTTATTATCATAATTTCCAAAAAAAGTAAGTTTATACCTTTTAATGGTAAAAACAAGACTTAAGACAGGTGAAAACAGAATAAAAAAACTGCCGCATTAAGCGGCAGTTTTGCAATTTAAGATTTTACACCATGAAGGGTTTCATTTCATCAATGAAAGCATCTGCTTCGTCAGAGTGAACATCAACGCGAATCGGTTTGGAAAGATCCAAACTGAAAATTCCCATAATGGATTTTGCATCCACAACATAGCGACTGGATGTTAAATCAACATCAAAATTATATTTATTCACAATGTTGACAAAGTTTTTTACATCATTAATTGAACTGAGCAAAATATTAAATGTTTTCATGAAAACATCCTCCTAAAAATTAATCTCTGCTATCATCATACACCTTTCCTATTGTTCCGTCAAGCAGAAAAAGAAAAATTAACAAAAAATTGTTATTTATTCCTTAAAAAGCGATTCAAAAAGTTGAAAAACTTGACAAAAATTAAAAAACATTATATAATTTATACAATATTGCTTTGCATTATAAGTTCCTATTTTATGTGTTTGAGAAAGGAATGTTATACATGAATCAGAATAGTGGAATTTTGATTATTTTTTCTTTTGTTGTAGCATTGATTATCACTTTTGCAGCAACGCCTTTGGTTCAAAGGCTTTCGTTTAAGGTTGGCGCAGTAGATGTTCCGAAAGACAATCGCCGTATGCATAAGGAACCCAAAGCACTGTTGGGTGGCTTGGCTATTTTTTACGGTTTTTTGGTCAGTGTGTTGTGTTTTGGTGATTTTATGGTGGATAAAACCATAAATTTCAATCTTTTGGGTATTTTAATTGGTAGTTTGATTGTAGTTGTTTTGGGTATATTTGATGATATTAAGCCAAGACCTGCTATTTTTAAATTTCTAATTCAAATTGTTGCGGCAACCATTCCGGTTTGCCTTGGTGTTCGTGTAATAGCCATTTCCAATCCCTTTGGGGACGGATTGGTAAGATTACCCGACTGGCTTTCTTATGGCGGCAGTATTTTCTGGATTGTTGGTGTGACCAATGCTGTGAATCTGATTGATGGCTTAGACGGCTTGGCAGCCGGTGTTTCTTCCATTGCTGCCGTTGCGCTGTTATCGGTTCTTTTGATTGAACATGTTACATCCATTACCCTGTTGGTTATGGCTGCTGCTTTGGCAGGTGCCTGCTTTGGATTTTTACCCTATAATTTTAACCCGGCAAAGCTGTTTATGGGTGATACCGGTGCAACCTTCTTGGGATTTTCTCTGGCGTGCATATCGATTCAGGGACCGTTTAAAACCTATGTTGCCTTTGCTGTTCCGTTTTTAGTATTGGGACTTCCGATTTTTGATACGTTGTTTGCCATCATCCGCCGCTTGCTGAAGGGTCAGTCCATTATGGCACCGGACCGCGGTCATCTTCATCATAAATTGATTGATCGTGGATTTTCACATAAAACAACAGTTGTTATTTTATATGGTTTGTCTGCTATTTTGGCAACCAGTGCGATTGTGATGCTTTTGACCAATGTCACACGTTCATTAATTCTAATTATTTCTGTTGTTTTGTTTGGTTTGTTTGCACTGACAATGTTTAACCGTTCCGGCGGCGAAACAGAACAAGCCAATTCAACAGACAAAGAACAAAAAGACGAGAAGTAATTCTGGAGTCGGAGGAAATTATGCAGAAGATTAAAGTGATGACGGTTTTTGGAACCAGACCGGAAGCAATTAAAATGGCTCCCCTTGTAAAAGAACTGGAAAAACGGGAAGAAATCGAATCCATTGTTTGCGTTACAGCGCAACACCGTCAAATGCTGGATCAGGTTTTACAACGGTTTGATATTACACCGCAGTACGATTTGAATATTATGCAACAGCGTCAAACATTATCCTCTATTACCTCTCGTGCGTTAACCGGATTAGAAGGGGTTATGCAGGAAAGCCAGCCGGATATTGTGTTGGTACACGGTGACACATCCACCACCTTTGCCGGGGCTTTGGCGGCTTTTTACTGTAAAATACAGGTGGGGCATGTGGAGGCAGGCTTGCGTACCTATGATAAATATTCTCCTTATCCCGAAGAAATGAACCGTAAGCTGACAACAGCTTTAACCGATTTATACTTTGCACCTACGGATAATAATAAAAACAATTTGTTGAAGGAACTGGTGCCGGAGGAAAAGATTTTTGTCACCGGTAACACGGTTATTGATGCGGTTCGTCTTACTGTTACAGACGATTATCAGTTCCAGACAGAAACTCTGCAATCAGTTGATTTTTCAAAAGGTCGCGTGATTCTGTTAACAGCTCACAGACGTGAAAACTTAGGCGAACCCATGCAACACATTTTCTCGGCTGTTCGCAGAATGGTGGAAGCGCATGAGGATGTGCAGGTAATTTATCCCATGCATTTAAATCCTGCTGTGAGAGAACCGGCACAGGCTATTTTGGGTAACCATGACAGAATCCACCTGATTGACCCTGTGGATGTGGAAGAGCTGCATAATTTAATGAACCGCTGTTATTTCGTTATGACAGATTCCGGCGGTTTGCAGGAAGAAGCGCCTTCTTTGGGCAAGCCGGTTTTGGTTTTGCGCAGTGAAACAGAACGTCCTGAAGCGGTGTATGCCGGAACGGTTAAAATTGCCGGTACAGAGGAAGAAACCATCCTTTCTATGGCGAATGAGCTGTTAGAAAATGAAGAGGCTTATGCGGCTATGAGCCGTGCCATTAATCCCTATGGCGACGGTCAGGCTTCCCGTAGAATTGTGGATGCTATCTTATATGCCTTTGGGAAACAAGATAAACCCGAAGAATGGGTTGTTGAATAAATAGGGAATGTAAAAATAGTCCAGAACGAAAAGAAGCTATAGCAAAATGAAATCATTTTGCTATAGCTTCTTTTTCTGCGAACCAACATTCGCCTGCGTAGTATAAACATACAACTTTGGCTCAGTTTGTTCACTCTGAACAATTTTTCCTATTCCCTTATAATTATGGATAGAAAAATTGACTTTGTGTTTGTTTTAAAAAATTGAGAAATATAAAATCACAATGAAACCTAATACAATACGATACCAGCCAAAGACCTTGAAATCGTGCCGTTTTACGTAGCCAACCAGGAATTTAACAGCTGCCATGGAAACGATATAGGCTACGACCATACCCAGGGCTAAAAGACCCCATTCGGTGCCTGTCATCACATAGTCATTGGTCACGAGCTTCAGCAGGCTGACACCCACCATCACCGGAATCGCCAGGAAAAATGAAAATTCTGCTGAGATTTCCCTGGAACAGCCTAAAAGCATAGCGCCTAAAATGGTAGCACCGGACCGAGAGGTTCCGGGGATGATGGAGAGAACTTGAAACAAGCCGATGTAGACGGCTGTTTTGTAGGTCATATCCTTCATAGAGCAGATTCCGGCCGTTTTTTCTTTTCGTTCAATAAACAGAAAAGCAATACCGTAGAGAATTAATGTTGCACTGATTACCCAAGGATTTTCAAAGGTTTCCATAAAGTCATTGAGCAATAACCCCAACACAGCTGCCGGAACACAAGCAACTGCCACTTTAAACCACATTTGCCAGGTGTCCCAACGTTCTTCTTTGCTTTTGGACGGTGAAAAAGGATTCAGTTTTTGGAAGTAGAGCGTAACAATGGCTAAAATGGCGCCCAACTGAATACCGTATAAAAATAAATCCTCGGTCAGGAATCCGGCTTTAGTGTTCATAAATTCATTCACTAAAATCATATGTCCGGTACTGCTGATGGGCAGCCATTCGCTAATGCCCTCTACAATACCTAAAATTAACGTTTTAATAAAGTCCACGAATTAAGCCTCCTGCATACGCAGATAAGAAAGAATGAGTTCCACGGCACCCGAAATACCCAATTTGCCGCTGTTCACGCATAAGTCATAGTTTTCCACTGCATTCCATTTCTTACCTGTATAATAATTATAAAAATTTGCTCGCTTTTTATCGGTTTTTATAATGGTGCTTTCTGCCTTAGCTACATCTAAATTGTAGAGCTTTTTAATCCGTTCAATACGATATGGCATATCGGCATAGACATAAAGCTTGTGACAATCCGGGTTATCTTCTAAAATATAATCGGCACAGCGCCCAACGAAAACGCAGGAACCCTTTGCAGCAAACTCTTTAATCACTTCTGCCTGGGTTTGGAAAATAGTTTCATTCATGGTCATCATGGGGATACCGGCCATACTGTTCACCGGTGAATAGGTACCCAGCGCCACAGAGTATAAAAAGCTGGAAACCGTTCGTTCATCAGAATTTTTGAACAGATTCTCATTCAAACCGCTTTTTTTAGCAGCTTCAATAATAATCTCTTTGTCGTAGAAGGGAATGGAGAGAGCATCTGCCAGTGCTTTGGCAACTTCGTGACCACCGCTTCCAAACTGTCTGCCAATGGTAATAATTGTGTTTTTCATAGCGTCCATCACCTTTCTTATTATATTCTATGAGAAAATATATATCTTCATTACAGTAAATCTTCGTTGTAATGAGCACGCACACCGCCTACGAATTTCGGACGGGTCCGCGCACAGAGAATCCGTGCCTTGCCAATCATATCTAAAGAAAGACGAACCGGTACAGCTACACATTTCAGCTGCATACCGATTAAGGTGCCCCCGATGTCGAGCCCTGCTTTGGCGCGAACACCTTCTACGGCCACGGGAGCTTTCATCCGTTCATATACCGTTGTAGCGAAAGAACCGCCAGCCTTGGGTTGCGGTACCACATTTACGGGCTCGTAACCAAACTTTTCTGCGGCTTCTGCCTCAATGATAACGGCACGATTTAAATGTTCGCAGCACTGTGCAGCAAGATAAATACCTTTTTCGACTAAAATGGGAGCAATTCCTTCGTGCAGTGCGTGGGCAATTTCAATGCTGGAGCCTTTGCCGATTTTTTCACCGCCAACTTCACTTGTGGAGCAACCAATGACCAATAAATCACCATTTTGTAAGTTTGCCGCTTCAATTAATTCGCAAACAGCAGTTTTGGCCTGCTGTGTAATTTCTTTATACATATTGTTCCTTCTTTCTGTCTATATCTTTTATTTATTATAGCACAGAATCCTTTAAAAAACAAGGAGGGTGAGAAAACTATATGGCATAACCTTCTTTTAAATAAATATTTAATTAAATTATGGCAGGAAAGAGGGTATAAAATGGGTTATATCTTAAATGCAGATAAAAAAAGAGAATGCCAAACAGCATTCTCTAAACGATATGCGATTAAATTAACAAAGAAATACCAAACGTAAATATTGCTAAAATAATTTCCAATACAAACTGTGCTACGGAAAGAATCACACCAGCTATAGCCATGCCTTTGCCGCCGTAATCACGACCTAAAAGAGCAATGAGACCGCATACAAAAGCAGCGAGAGTAACCAAACCCAGGGGATTGAAGAAGAAACCAACAATACCGCATACCAAAGATGCGATGCCTAAACCGTTTGATTTTTTTCTTGGAACGTAACTGGTTGAATCAAAAAAATTATCCATAAAAAAGCTCCTTTATCTTGTTAGAATATGTCAAAAAATGACAAACTAATTATACTATACCATTCTTGATTTGTCAACAATGAATTTTGCATAATATAGTATTTTTTAGGCAGTCCCGATCAACGGTCACAGTTATTGTATTTTACAGATGCTCTGCAACGGAAGCACAATAGTCAATGACCTTTTGCATAGCCGGTGAAACCCATTTATTTTTGTGATATAAAAGCTGTCGCCAAAGTTCAATATCAATATCTTTTACATCAAGATAAACAATATTTCCTTGTTCGAAAGACTGTCTGGTCACATAGTCCGGCAGAAAGGAAATACCACCGCCCAATTCCACCAATTCAAGAAGCAATCGGGTATTGCCCATTTCTACCTGAGGCGTGATTTCTATGTTTCGTTTGGCCAGTTCTTCGTCTAAAAGTTGCCGGTAGCTGAGCCCTTTTTCTGTCAGAAAAAAAGGATATTCCAAAAGCTGTTCGATGGAGAGATGCCTTTGTTTAGCTAAGGGAAAATCCTTTCCGGCGACAAAGTGCATCATCACTTTATTTTCAAAAACGGTTACATAATCTTTATTATACTGGTGACGGTCCACAATAAAGGCCAAATCAATATCGTTATGGTCTAAATCATAACACATACCATCGGTTTCACCTTCATAAATTTTGACAATAATGTTAGGATGTTTTTTGTGAAAGGTAAGGTATGTTTCTCCCATCATAATATTGCAGATGGATGCGGCCATAGCAAAGCGAACAACACCTTCGCAGTCATCGCTGTTGCCGGAATCCAGTTTGATTTCTTCGACAATATTCACCAGTTGATGGGCATATTTCAGAAGCTCACGACCTTGCTCTGTCAAAGAAATTCTGTGGTTGATTCGGTCAAATAAAACAGCATCCAGTTCTGTTTCAAGCTGTTTAATCTGAGCGGAAACGGTAGACTGTGTGTAGAGCAGTGCTTCTGCGGCTTTGGTAAAGCTCTTTCGCTCAGCTACTT
>SVJT01000138.1 GCA_015068865.1 Oscillospiraceae bacterium
TTCCGATTGGATGGATGATCTTAACACCGGACAAAACTGTGAAGCAGAGGTTTTTTCTGAGTTTGTTCTGGATAAGAGTGACCTCATTGTGCCGCACAGCAATTCGGTAACCTTTGGCAATGAATTTTTTGATGAAAAAGATGAATTTCCGCTTTTATACACCAACATATATAATAACTATGCCAAGACGGAGAACCCCTTAAAAGGTGTCTGTCTGGTGTATCGTTTGCAAAGAAATGACAAGCACTTTGAAACCACATTGGTTCAGATAATTGAAGTAGGCTTTGCAGAAGATGAAACCCTGTGGAAATCTGCAGGGGAACAGGAGGATGTAAGACCGTTCGGCAATTTTGCGGTGGATGCAGAACAAGGAATTTTATATGCTTTTACAATGAGAGATAATACTAATTCTACAAGATATTTTTCTTTTGAACTGCCTAAGGCGAATCAGGGTCAAATATGTGAAAAATACGATGTTAAAAAAGTTGTTTTGACCCAGGCAGAAATCTTGCAATATTTTGACTGCGATTATCATCACTATGTGCAGGGGGCTTGCTGCCATAACGGAAAAATTTATTCTCTGGAAGGGTTTACAGACAGTGCAGAGAATCCGCCTGCTATTCGTGTTATTGATACAAAGGAAAAGAAAGAAGTACTTTTCAAACAATTTAAGGACTTGGGAACAAACATTGAGCCGGAAATGATAGATTTTGAAAATGATATTTGTTTTTATACAGATCATAACGGGAATGTATATAAGCTGTTTTTTTAGATGAATTCGATATGTGAACAAAAAAGAAGGTGTAACAAAACAAGAAAGTTTTGTTACACCTTAGCGTGTCGAGAAACCTCGACACGCTGAGTAGACGTTGAAAAAGGTAGGTATATTTGACGAACGCAAATTCGTCGGCGTACGATGGTACGGTAGAGTTTGCGTTCGTTAAAAGCAAGTAACAGCGCGGTTTCCTCGACGGAAGCCGCGCTGTTCTAAAACTAAAAATATTATTTTTGATGAGACGGGTTTTTATTATTTTTTCCTGTCACTTGCGGTAGGGATGCCTTTTTCGACAGTCTGAGGTGTAACAGAACAAGAAAGTTTTGTTACACCTTTTAGTATCTTTATGTTATACAATCACAGCGCTGTTTTGTTTTTCTTTAATGACCTTAATCAACTCAGCAAGCGGTTTTTTAGCTGCGAACATTTCGTAATAGGTCATAATGCGGCTATACATGGCACCGTCCTTAGAAAGACCGGCAACTTCGGTTAAAATAGTTTCCGGTGTCATCGGCTCTTCGCCGTCACGACGGAAGGATAAAGATGCAGCAATAGCGGCTTCTAACCAATCGGTGGCAACGCCCTGTTCAGTACACAGACGAAGAGCACCAATCATACGGTCGTTGGGAGAAAGCTTACGTTTGATGTCGCCGCCAACACGGGCGTTGGTATCGCCCAACTGTTTGTTGGAAAAACGGTAAATCAGGTTTTCAACGTGTTCGTTTAAACCCTGATAGGGTACATCATATTTTTTGCTCATAGCAAGGGCCGAAGCCTGCATAGCGCGGATGACAATCAGCTCCACTTCAGGAATACCGATGCTTTCCCAAATGGCTTCTTTGCCCATATATTGACCTAAGTAAGCAGTAGAAGCGTGACCCATATTATGAACAAAGAGCTTTCTTTCAATATAATAAGAGAAGGGGGAGAAGGGCACCAGATTTTCAATGGCTGGAATTTTACCGCGGAAAGCAGCTTTATCCACCGGCAGGCGGTCATAACGTTCCACGCAAACACGCAGGGGATGTCCATCCTTCATAGCATCTGTCTGAATGGGCACCATACGACCGATGGAAGCTTCAACAAAGCCAACCTTATCTAAGAATTTCCGTTCTTCTTCTGTCATTAAATCAGAAATCAAACCCTTCAAAAATTCATCTGCACCGATTAAATTTTCGCAGATGATAATATCCAAAGGCTGTTTGTTACCGGTGGTAAAACGACGAACAATACCTTCTTTAAAAGGTTTTGCAGTAAACTTTAACACATTTACGCCAACTGCGGTAGCACAGAGGTCAGCTTCTGCAATGGCAGAGCTGACAGCTTCTAAATCGTTGCCGTCAATACCGCTGATATTTTTCACCATAACTTCATCGTAGCTGTCACCCTTTAAAATACGAACAGGGTATTCCTTTTGGGTGTTTAACATATTGAGAAGTTCTTGATTTACATCTACAAAGCTAACTGCATAGCCTGCCTGATACATCAGCTGGCCAATAAAACCGCGACCGATATTACCGCCGCCGTACATAACTGCTTTTTTCATTTGGTTTATCTCTCCGTTTCTGTCATTGTTTTATATGGCAATCAGCCCGGATTAACCGGGCTGATTCTCTTTCATAAACTGTTTAATTTCATCAAAGGACTTAATGCCGGTAGAAGCACCTACTTCCATAACACAATGGGTAGCAACAGCGTTGGCAAACTGTGCACTTTCTGCCATGGTCATACCGTGGGTTAAACCATAGAGGAAGCCGGAGCAGAAAGAATCACCGGCACCGGTGGTATCCACAGGTTTAAAGCCCAAGTAGGTCGGCAGTGTAATGCCTTCGGATTCTTTGGTTTCACGAACGTAGCAACCGTCTTTACCTACCTTAATGGCAACGTGCTTAACGCCTAAATCAAAGAAATAGTCAGCAATATCAGCCACGTCTTCGCGACCTTCGGCAAACATACGGGCTTCATCAATGCTGGGAATGAAATAATCAATATAAGGCATACAGGGGCGGAGCACATCCATCCAGCGACCGGTATCATCCCAAGCACTGTCTAATACAGTAATCTTGCCCATTTCTTTACATTTCTTTAACACACGGGCACAAGGTTCACCGTCAAAATCGGGCATCAGCATAGTGCCGGCGACAAAGACAACTTTAGAGTTGGCGATAACATCATAATTTACATCGCTGTCGGTGAATTTACCGTTAGCCCCTAAACTATGTAAAAAGGTACGCTCACCGCCACCGTCAACCAAAACAACGGAGCCGGAAGTGGCGTAGTCATCGCTGCGTTTAATGCCTTCTGTTGGCATTCCCAAGCGCTTTAATTCATCAACCATAAAGGAACCAAAGCCATCGTTACCAACCATACCAACCAAAGCAACGTTGGCACCTAATTTTTTCATATCCACACAGGCATTCATAGCGCAACCGCCGGTGTAGAGTTTTAAACTGTCAATTAATCCTAATTTTCCTCTTTCCGGAATTTTATCAACAGTTTTGGCAATACAGTCTGCAACTAAAATTCCGATACAGGCAACATCATACATTTTTTTCATACCCTCCTAATTTTTTTCTATTTAATTATACACTTTTTTATAATGAAATGCAATAAGTTTTAAGAATCTATCCCGGATTTTTCCAAAAGTGACCAGAAAACGTCATCTTTTAAGGGGTGCGAGATGCGATAGGGGTCTTTTTCAGCATTAAAACCGCAAACAGAATGAAAACGACAGTATTCACAGGGAAGACCTTTTCCTGTTTTACATGGGGAAATAGCCGTGTTTCCGCGGAGAATTTCACGACCGAGGTCTCCGGCAACCCGACGAACGTGCTTAGAGAGAGAAAGAAACTGCTCGTAGGTTGCATAACTCCCCAAAGATTCGGAAATGGTGCCGTCTTGCTTAACGTATGCAGGTAAAATGGAAGAATAACCGCTGATTCCTCTATCCATGGCACGGATCATATCGGTATCTTTTAGCAGCAATCCTTTCATTTTAAACTGTTTTAACAAATCTTCTTCCGATTTAATGGTATTTGCATCAGCAGTTTTATCCGCTAAACGGAAATAGAACATACCGGCGGGCAGTGCTTTTTCGCCCAGTAAAGCTTCACTTCCTTCTGTTGCGGCTGTTAAATAAATTGCCAGCTGCAGAGACAGTCCGTTATAAATTTCACTGAGTTTAAAGTCTTTATTGCCGGTTTTATAGTCGATTATTTTGATATAAACAGAAGCATCTTTTTTCACTGTGTCAATACGGTCGATTTGGCCGATTAAAACCCTTTTTTCAACGGTGGGG
>SVJT01000007.1 GCA_015068865.1 Oscillospiraceae bacterium
AGGCTGGGGGGATACATTTAGTGCAAGATTTCCTCCTTTGCACACAATATCCATAAGGATTTCAATAAGCTCTTCTGAAGATTTAAACTCATCATCATATACGTAATGAAAATCTTTTCCTAATGTCATACAGCTTTCCCAAGGAACTGATATAACTCTATCAGGAATGGTCATCTCAGGCGTAATGTAATTTTCATATTCGCCACCAGCTGTTCTATCGGCAACAATAAGCTCCGGGTTGACTTCTCTGAGTTTTGGAATAATCTCCTCAAGTTTTATATCAAGTCCCTGTTTCTTGCTGACCTGTCCACCATCGAGCCACAATATATCAATTTTTCCATAATTTCTTATCAGTTCCTCAAATTGTTTGTGGGTGTATTCTGTAAAAGCTTGCCATTTTTCAGGCTTTTTACGTACATCGTATGTAGGCATACGCGTAGTTTCCCCTAAATAATCTCTTTCCCAGAAATCGTCATTATGCCAATCGGGTTTTGAAAAATATGCACCGATTGCAATACCTTTTTTTCTGAATGCATCAAACACATGTTTTGCAATATCTGCTTTTTCGTTCTTAGAGAAAGGGCAGTCGGGAGAAGTTACTTTAAAATCCGTCTGTTTTGTGTCCCACATACAAAATCCGTCATGATGCTTTGTGGTGAATATCAGATACTTAAAACAGTTGTTTGCTGCAAGTTCTGCCCATTCATCAGGATTAAACCGTATAGGATTGAAAGAATTTTTCAAGCCGAAATATTCTTTCCGGATTTTTGCACCATCATCACTCCAATTCGGTCTGTCGCCATATTCATTGGTTTCTCTTGACCAGCTTTTTTCTGCATCAACCAACCCCCATGAAGCGATAATTCCCAGTTGAGAATACAAACCCCAGTGGATCATAAACCCAAGCTTCATATCTTTGAATTCTTCAAGTTTTTCTTGTATCAAGGGATCAGGCTCTATATATTCACTTTCAGCAGAATAACGATGTGTCCCTTCAATTATTATATCTTTTTCAAAATCCTCCATTGTTTCTACCTCCGTTTATAAATGCTTGATACACCCTTGACCCATTTACATCATCTTTTATCACCCAAGAACATGATACCACAAAATGAAGAAAAAGGCCAAGATTTTTTTGACCTTTTTCGACAGCCCCTTTTATCGTCAATCCATTTCAGCGCCGAATCTGTCCATAAAGGTGTATTCCTTTTTGGGTTCGTTGATAAGTGTAAAGATACATTCAGCAGCTTCTGCGGGAGGAACATTTGGAAAAGAATTTTTTGCACCGGCATATCCCATATCTGTTTGCATCCATCCGGGAAATATGGAAAGAACTTTAATATTTGTATCCGTAACCGCGTTGTTTATCAAGTTAGCAATCATATTCACGCAAGCCTTTGACATACAGTAGGCGTATTCTGCTTTTCGTTCATTCTGAGCTTTGTAAGAGGCACAATCAGAACTGAGATACACCAATGCGCGAGTTTCAGCCTGAGATTTTCTAAGCTGTGGTATAAACGCACGTGTGATGCGCAAAGCCCCCATGGCGTTGACATCAAATTCTTTGTAACACATCTCTGTGTCAAAATTCTCGTCCTCTAGCTCAAGACGTTCTACATCCAGCCAGATTCCGGCATTGTTGATGATAAGGTCAATGCTTTTAAACTTGTTGAAAACCTCGGCTTTACATGCGTCAATAGCTGCTTGGTCCGTCACATCCACTTCGTAGGGAAAGATGAGCCGGGGATATTCCTTTGCTAAGTTCAAAACTGCTTCTGTCATAGGATATGTCATAGCAATGACACAATATCCACGCTGTATTGCTTGCTTGCAAAGCTCCAGTCCAAGTCCTTTGCCACAGCCGGTAATCACACAAACTTTATTCATCGCACTTCACGGCTCCCTTGATAAAGTTGTTGGTGTGATTTTCCATGTCATATTGCGCCTTGTCAAATTCCTCCATGGTATAGATATGATTGGTTAAGCCTGTAAACTTCCAGATTCCCTTAGAAATCAGGTCAAGAGCTCTGTGGCAAAGTTCTGTCTCAAACATGATACGTCTCTCGTGGCAGTTAATCATTTCCAGTGCTTTCATGTTCCACAGTTTAAAGTCTACCGTTCTTAAAGTATCATTATGGAATCCGCCAATGCCCACTCTGCCGTGTGCGCAAGCAAGTCCTCCTGCCAGATTCAGTGCTTCGGGAGTTCCTGCAAATTCCATAACGTTGGGAAATCCCAAATGAAAAATATCAGACTTATGCCCATCGCGGGTCAAATCCGGACTCTCCCAGTTTTTCCAGTCAAGATAAAATTCCGGCTCCAGTTCATCAGGATGCAGCACCTTGGTTGCCCCGAATTTCAGCGCATTTTCACGAGCCTCTTCTCTTAAATCAATACCAACAATTTCACTATAACCCATTGCCTTAAACATGGAAATCATACCAAGACCCATGTATCCGGTACCAACTACCGCAATAGAGTCACCCAGAAGATTTGGCATCATGCGGGAGCCTACGCTCATTAAACAGCCCAAAGGCTCTACGATGGCATCTTCGTCCTTAATGTTATTGGGAATATGCATCATCTTGTCAGGCTCCATCACGATGTATTCTTTGTATCCGCCGCCTCCGAGTCCGGTAACTCTGTCGCCTACGCTGAAGCCTTTGACATTACGGCCTACCTCAGCAACATAACCCATGGTTTCGTGCCCAAAAATCTGTCCGGGCTCGGCAACTGTCCAGGGATAAAATTCTGAATGACACATACCGGTATATTTTACTTTTACCAATACCTGATCTTCGGTGATTTTTGGGATATCCACCTGGCGAATTTCACTGGTTCTCGGACCTGTCATAACAATTTGTTTCATAAGTTTCACTCCTTTCGTAGTATGGCTTCAGTTTAGCATGCTATCGAAGGAAAGTAAATGTAGAATAACAAGAAAAAAGATTGACAATCCGGTTATTTTATGGTATTTTCATGGCAAGGGAGGGAAAGAAAAATGGCAGTAATTTTTTCTAATAAATGTAAAGAGTTGATATTTGGCTTTCGGGAGCATAGTCATCCTTATGCAGAAATTATTATTACCACGCAAGGAGAAGGCGCTACTATTGTGGAAGAAAATAGGTTTGAGGTAAAAAAAGGAAGTGTTTTATTGATACCTCCCCAAGTGAAACATTCGCATGAAAGTGTTCAAGGCTTTTCCGATATCAGCATACAAGTCGATGAACTCTGCGACGAACTTATTCTGGATACGGCGATTCTTTTTTTGGACACTGCGGATGTACTGATTACCCTTGCAAATATGATTCATCATAATTATATTCAAAAAGAATTTAATTACAAAACAATTAATCAAAAACTTTTGGAGTCGATGTATGAATATATTGTCAGATTAAAAGGTAAACAGTACACCTACGATTTTGTATGGAAATTGAAAGAATCTATGGCGGAGAATGTATCAAACGCCTCTTTTAATATTGTAAAAGCCACCAAAGAATTTGGCGTTAGTTTTGAGTATATGCGTCACTGCTTTAAAGAGGAATTACAGGTGACACCGCTTGCGTATTTGACGGGAATAAGAATTCAGCAGGCAAGACGGTTGTTAGAACATAACCGAGGGTATAAAATAGCAGAAGTTGCTCATATGTGTGGATACAATGATCCGTATTACTTTTCGAAAATGTTCAAAAAAATTGTGGGTATGTCGCCCAAAGAATACCGTTTTAAAAAATGGAAGGAGTTAGAATAAAAGCAGAGGGTTTTCCCCCGTGTTCAATAAATTTCCACCCCGTAAACGGAGAGTTCTTTTTTCATGTCGTCGGGAATGTCTTTATCGGTGACAATATAGTCTGCGGTACCAACATCGGAAATTTTGGTAAAGGCTGTGCGGTTAAATTTTGAAAAATCGGCGGCAATAATGCTGAGACTTGCCTGCTGGAGCATAATGCGGTCGATTTCTGCCTCTTTATCGTAATAGGTGGTAAAGCCGTTTTCTAAGTGGATGCCGTCTACGGAGAGAATCAGTTTATCAGCGTGGTAGTTTCTCAGTTGTTTGTTGGCATCGTCCCCGAAGGTGAACTGATATTTTGAATTAATGAGACCGCCAAGGAGCAAAATGTTATAATTGGGGTTGTTGGCACCCTCTAAAGCAATGGCGATGGAGTTTGTTACAATGCTCAGATTCAGGTTGCGGGGGAGCATACGGAAGACCAGCAGAGTAGTGGTGCCGGCGTTTAACATAACCGTGTCGTTGTTTTCAATCATACCGGCTATTTTTTGCGCGATGATATTTTTTTCAGATTGATTAGCTGTCATCCGCTGATTCAAATTCATACTGTAATAGGGCTTATAAGAACTGATGGCACCGCCGTGGATGCGCGAGAGAAGTCCCTTGTGCTCCATATCGGCCAAATCTTTACGCACCGTAACCTCCGAAATGCCGAACAAACGGCTGAGAGCGGCGGCTTTCACACTGCCTTCACGGTTTAAAAGCTCTGCAATTTTTTGTTTTCTTTCTTCTGCGGTCATTACAATCACCCCTTTAAATTGTTTTCATTATATAGTTCTTTTGGCGGTTTGTCAACGGTCTTTCGGTTGACAACGGCCGGAGCTTTTGGTATAATGGCCGATGGAGGAGAGAAAAATGGAAATTTTGGTGAGAATCTTTGGTATTATTGGGTTGATACTGTGTATTATTCCCTTTCAGTTTAAAAAACATAAGCATATTGTATTGTGTAAAATGGTTTCGGAGATCTCCTTTGCCGTTCAGTACTTTTTGCTGGGCGGTTTTATGGGCGTGGCCGGTGCATTTACCGGTGCCTGGATTGATTTGGTCTCAGGTCTCCGCAACTTTTTGTTTTATAAATTCGTTGAAAAAAAATGGTCCACCACGCCGGTAATTATTGTGTTTTCGGTGGTTGTGATTGTGTTGGGGGTAACATCCTGGAGTGGATGGCTCAGTTTGCTGCCTATTTTGGCAAAACTCTTAACCACGGTATCTTACGGTATGAAAAACGAGCGGCTTTTGCGCCTGATTACCCTGCCTTCCTGTATACTCTGGGTTGCCTATAACTGTTATATCGGAACCTGGGAAGCGGCGATTGCAGACTGTCTGGCGTTGATTTCAATTTTGATTGCTATGTATAAGTTTGATTATAAGAAAAAAGCACCTTCTGAGACGGAAGAGGCGTAAAACAAAGAACTGCCACAAACAAATTGGCAGTTCTTTGTTTTTATTTTAAAATGCAGGTTCTTTTTCGTTTTCGAAACAGAAAAAAACAAAACCGAAACGAAAGAAAAGCATTGACTTTTGTATGGCTGTGCGATATAATTTAGTATGGTATGATGTGTTAATTGTGGAGGCATAGGGTCATTTGGAAATCCACGCCTTGAGACGTGCGTTTTTATAGGAGATGAATCATTTTGCGAATGTTCAGGCTTCCTGAGGGAGCAAGGTTTTCAAACAAAGCTTTAATCGCCTTTTTAATGCCCGTATTATTTGAACAGTTAATGCTGGCAGGGCTGACAATGGCAGATACTTTTATGGTGTCTTCTTTGGGAGAAACAGCTGTTGCAGGCGTGGCCTTGGTGAACAGAATCGATAACTTTGCCAAGCAGTTTTTTGTTTCGTTGGCTCAGGGCGGTAGCGTAGTCCTTTCTCAGTATATCGGAGCCCGGGATGAAGACAAGGCAGAAATTTCATTAAAAAGCAATGTGCGCATTGTGGTTTTGATTGGCCTTGCTGTTATGCTGTTTATGGTAGTGTTTAAAGAACAAACCCTGCACCTTTTGTTTGGTGGGGCAGAAGCGAATGTTTTAGCCATCAGCAGTGAGTATTTTACCATCACAGCCTTATCTTACCCCTTTGTGGCTTTGTATTATGCAGGTAGTGCTACATTCAGAGCTATGGGCGAAAGCAAAATTCCGTTTATGGCTTCCATAGCCATGATGGGCATTAATTTGCTACTTAAATACATATTTATTTTTGTAATAAAAATTGGCGTAACCGGTGCAGCCTATTCTACCTTGCTCGCTATGGGAATTGTAGGCTTTGGATTGATGCTTATGCTCAAAGGTGAAAAAAACCGGGTGCGTATGGTTGGCTTTTTTAAACCGGATTGGGATAAAAAAATCGTGAAAAGCATTTTAACGGTTTCGGTGCCTAACGGCATTGAACAGGGGATGTTCCAGTTAGGAGCGCTGGCTATTGCAGGCCTTGTTTCCGGTTTGGGGCAGGCATCTATTGCGGCAGACTCGCTGGCAAGAAGTATTACCCCCTTACTTTATTCTATAGGAGCAGCTTTCAATGCGGTTATGATGATGGTTGTTGGCCAGTGTATGGGTGCCGGCAACAGCGATGAAGCCGAGATGTATGCTAAGCACATTATCAAACTGGACTATGTGCTTACATTCTGTAATGCAATATTGTTTATGGTGCTTTTAAAGCCGCTTATATCCGTCTTTAATGTTTCGCCGGAAGCTCAGCATTTAGCATTCTGGATTATGGTTTTATATACATCCGGTACAATTTTTATGTATCCGTTAAGCTTTGCTTTAGCTGCCGGTTTGCGAGGCAGCGGCGATACAAAATTTGTTATGGTTATTGCAGTGGCTTCTATGTTCCTGTTCCGCATTGGTGCGGCCTATATCTTCGTTCACCTGTTCCATTGGGGTGTAATCGGTACTTGGGTTGCTATGGTGTCTGACTGGTTTATCAGAAGCACATTGTTTATGATACGGTTTAAAAAAGGTAAGTGGAAACTTAACAAAGTTATATAAGGAGCGATGTTTTATGTACAAAGGAATTACCATTAAACCGCCGTTTTTTGAAATTGGCCCCAAGGCTTATTTATACGGCGAAGAAATGCTGAAACTGGCAAAGGTTATTGATGAAGTTGCCAAGAAGTATGATGTGGATGTTATTGTAACACCCCAGTATACTGACATTAAGCTGTTGGCAGATAACACCGAAAGAATTCTGGTGTTTGCTCAGCATATGGACTCTTTAGAGGTTGGTCGCGGCTTAGGCAGCGTTCTGCCCGAGGCTGTTAAAGCTGCCGGCGCGGTTGGTGTTATGCTGAACCATGCTGAAAAGCCCATTTCTATGGAAGAGATTGAAAAAACCATTAAAAGAGCAGACGAAGTCGGTCTTGCTACCATCGTTTGTGCTGATACGGTTGAGGATGTTAAGGCCATTGCTAAAATGTCTCCCAACCTGATTGTGGCTGAGCCCACCGAATTAATCGGTACCGGTCAGACCAGCGACAGTAACTATGTGCTGGAAACCATTAAAACCGTTAACGAAATCAACCCCGATATTATGGTACTGCAGGGTGCCGGTATCTCCAACGGTCAGGATGTATATAACACCATCGCGTTGGGTGCACAGGCAACCGGTTCTACCAGTGGTATCATCAAAGCAGCTGATCCCTATGCTATGGTTGAAGAAATGCTCTACAACTTAAGAAAAGCATGGGACGATACAAACGGAAGGTGAGAACATGAAAAAAGAAGCATTACAGGCGGCTAAAGAAGCCTATAAAATTGAAGCAGAGTGCCTTGCTACGATGCTTGACTATTTTGATGATGAAGCCTTTTCTAAAGCAGTTGAACTCTTGGCAGGTGCTGAGAGAATCGGTGCGGCCGGCAGCGGTCATAGCGGCATTATCTGTCAGCATTTCTGTCATTTAATGTGCTGCATTGAGCGCCCTGCCCGCTTCATTTCCCCGGCAGAGGCCATTCACGGCGCAACCGGTTATCTCCAGGAGGGTGATGTTATGGTATTTGCATCCCGCGGAGGCAAAACCAAGGAACTGTTGCCCATTGTAGATATTTGTAAGGCAAAGGGAGTTAAAATCATCACCGTAACTGAAAATATGGAATCTCCTCTGGCAGAGCAGGCAGATGTTGCCTTAAAGCAGTATGTAAATCGCGAAACCGATAAATATAATGCACAGGGCACCACCTCTACCACCGCTCTCTGTATGATTTTCCATGCATTGCAGACAGCTTTAATCGAAGAAACCGATTATAAAAATGAGCAGTTTGCACTCATACATCCGGGCGGAGCTGTAGGCGAACGTCTCAATAAAAAGGGCTAAAAAAAGGGCTAAAAATGCGCAGACTGCTTGCGCTATGAACAAACTTCACCCTCGGCGTACCCGTTGTACGCCGTCGGGATTCAGTTTGTCCATTCTGCAACATTTTTATCACCTTTTTAAAGGGCAAACGCCTCCCTTGCCTAAAGGGAGGGGGACCGCCGCAGGCGGTGGAGGGATATAAAACGATGAATTTATTATGAGTAAATCCCCCGGCTGGCTATGCTGACAGCCTCCTTTCAGTCTAAAGGGCGTACAAAATAAGGGAGTCGCAACAAGATTTATTTTAAACCAAAGTCCCCAAAATGAGCGTCGGCTCATTTTACATAAAAAATAAAAAATTTAATTTTAAAAGGAGAATGTACCATGGAATTTAAAGTGTATCAGAAAGAATTAGAACTGCAGTCAAGAGGCTGGATCCCCACTTTCCACGATGTATCTAAGGAAATTATGCAGATTGTTAAGGATTCCGGCGTTAAAAACGGTACTTGTACCATCGCTTCTCACCACACCACCTGCTCCGTTATGGTTCAGGAATGCTCTCACGATATTGACTCTTTTGATTTAGAGTTCCTGCAGCATGACCTGTTGGACATCATGAGAAAACTGATCCCTGACTTTGCTGAAGAACATCAGTATCGTCATCCGGGCCCCATCCATTCTCAGTTCGGCAGATACGTAAACGAACCCGGTGACTACACCAGCATGAACACCGATGGTCACCTGCGTAGCGTATTCTTCGGCAGAAGCGAAGCTATGACCATTAAAGACGGCGTGTTAGACGGTGGCGAATTCGCTCACATCTACTTCATTGACTGGGACCATGTTCGTGCTCGTCGCAGACAGCTGAACGTAACCGTTATGGGTACCACCGAGGATGTTGAAGACAGAAAGTTCAACAACGGCGAAGTAATCAACACCTTAAGAAAATATACTGACGAAGAAAAAGCATACGACGTACATTACGACCTGCAGCTGAAGAGATAATCGGAGGGATAACCATGGCTAATTTGCTTGGTGTAGACGTGGGTACAACCTCTCTTAAAATGGTTTTGTTCGATGAAAACGGTAACCAGTTAAAGTCGGTTTCCAGGGATTATACCCTGGAAACCCACGGTGACCGTGTGGAGCTTAATCCGGAAGAATATTGGAAAATGTTCTCTGAAGCTTACGACGAAATCAAAAAAGAGTACGAAGTAACCGCGCTTTCCATTGATACTCAATGCGAAACATTAATCGTAACAGATGCAGAAGGCAAACCTCTCTACAATGCCATTGTGTGGCTGGATAACAGAGCGGTAGCCGAAGCAGAAAAAATTGATGCAAAGTTTGGCGTGAAAACCGTTTACGAAGTGACCGGTCAGCCTGAAATTACGGCCACCTGGCCTGCTTCCAAGCTGATGTGGCTTCGTGATAATGAGCCGGATGTATTCCGGAAAATTGAAAAGATTTTCCTGCTTGAGGACTTTTTGATTTACCGTTTAACCGGTGAGTTTGTAACGGAAAAAACGCTGCAGTCTTCCAGTTTATATTTAGACATTAAAAACGGTTGCTGGTGGAAGGAAATGCTTGATTTTATCGGTGTGTCTGAAAATCAGCTGCCGCGTTTGATGGATAGTGCACAGGTCATCGCTACTTGTGACGGCACAACGGTTGTTACCGGTGTGATGGATCAGGTGGCAGGCTCTGTTGGTGCCGGCGTTATCAACAAAAGTGTTGTCAGCGAAATGACAGGTACCACCATGGCCATTGTTGTGCCCACAGATGAATTTCCGCCCTATCAGGAGGATAGCCGCGTGCCTTGTCATGTTAACTATGACGGCAACTACTGTCTCCTGTCCTGGACACCCACAGCAGGTATTGCCTTAAAGTGGTTCAAGGAAAATTTCTGTGAAGATTTTAACTTTAAAGAACTGGATATGATTGCCGGAAAGGTTGAACCCGGCTGCAACGGTCTCACCTTTATGCCTTATCTTTGCGGCAGCATTATCCCAAAATATAATCCGGATGCCCGTGGTGCCTTCTTGGGTCTTACTATGGAGCACACAAGAGGTCATTTTGTTCGCGGCATTTTAGAATCTGTAGCGTTTATGCTGCAGGAAAGCCTGGATTATTTAAGCGTATCCTCCTGTGAACAGATTCGTTCTATGGGTGGCGGTGCATCCAGTCCGCTCTGGTGTCAGATTAAGGCGGATGTAACCGGTAAAAAGATTGTAACCTTAAAAAATGCTGAGTCGGCTTGCTTAGGCTCTGCCATTATTGCCGGTGTTGGTGCCGGTGTTTTTGACAGCGTGGAAGCAGCGTGCAATAAGCTGATTCAGACAGATAAGGAATACATTCCCAGCGGTGCGGATTACAGTGAGGCATATCAGAGATATTTAGCTTTTGAGGAGGCGAATGTATGACAAAAACAGCATTTGTCGGCTTTGGTGAAGTAAACACACCGAAGGACGTAATCATTAAAAAATGTAAGCAGGCAGCAGAAGAACTGCAGGCAGAGGGTCTTGACCTGATTACGGTTTACCCCGTAACCGATGACTATGAAGAAAAAGACGTTAAAAGTGCTATTGAAGCATTAAAAGGCAAGGATTTTGATTCTATCGTTATCTGCATTGCCGGCTGGATTCCTACCCACGCAGTTGTTAAGGTTTGCGAACAGTATAAAGAAAAACCCATGGTTTTATGGGGTCTTTGCGGTTGGATTGAAGATGACGGCAGACTGGTTACCACCGCTGATCAGGCAGGTACCAGCGCGCTGCGTAAAACCTTCCACGACTTAGGCTATACCTTTAAATACGTATATGACATCATCGGCAAAAAGAGCGGTGCTTCTAAAGTGGCAGCTTTCTGTGATGCAGCATCTGCCGCTAAGAAATTAAGAAGCGCTAAGGTTGGTATGGCAGGCTACCGTGATATGAATCTTTACGGTACTCTCTATGACGGTTCTTCCTTAAAGAGAGTGGTTGGTCCTGAAATCGAAACCTTTGAAATGCTGGAAATGCAGCAGAGATATGAAAAAATTACTGCTGAAGCTAAAAATGAAGTCATTGAAAAAGCAATGTCTAAGTGGACCTTCTTAAAAGAAGCAAAACGCGAGGGCATGGAAATGGCAGCCGGTTATTACCTGGCTGTTAAGGAAATCATTGACGAAAGAGGCTACGACGCCATCTCCTTAAAGGACGTTGACGGTATGAAAAAGCTGTGTGGCTTCCCGCCGGCTCCCATCTTTATGCTCCTTTCTGATGAAGCTAAGGTTTCCACCATTCCTGAAAATGACTGCTTAGGTAACGTAACCCAGCTGATGGTTAGATATTTAACCGGTCAGTGCGGAGCATACCTTGAATTCTATGAATTCTTTGAAGACAGAGTATTAGCCGGCGTTCCGGACTATGTTCCTGCAGAAGTAACCGAGGGTGCAACCCAGGTTCTGCCTGCTGCTTTCGGCGAACTGTCTGAAGGTATTTTAAATGTTTCCAAAGTAAAAACCGGCGAACTGACGATGTGCAGACTGTTTACCGAAGGCGGTAAATATTATATGCATATGGTAAAGGGCGAAGGCATTACCCCCAGAAAGTGGGAGGAATGCGGCTGGACTCAGCCGGCACCTCAGCTCCCCGGTCTGGAAATTCTTCTGGAAGATACCGAAAAATTTGCACAGAATGTTATGTGCCAGCATTACATCATCTCTTATGGTGACAATACTGAAAAGATTGCAAATCTCTGTAAGATTTTGGGTATTGAAATCATCTGATGAATTTTTATTCATAAACTGTATAACACTCGCGCGGACTTGTCCGTGCGGGTGTTTTTACGCTTAGAGGAAAAGAGTTTTGTCAAGCAAAATATATGATTTTGAATAAAAAATAAAAAAATTTAAAAAAATACTTGCATAATTATACATTATAGTGTATAATTATAACCACAAAGCAAGAAAGAAGGCAAAAAACAATGAATTTGCAAGCGGTTATGCAGTTGGATGAACAATATTATATGAATACCTTTGGGAAACGGACACCGGTTTGTTTTGAAAAAGGTGAGGGTATTTATCTCTATGATACCGAGGGGAACCGATATACTGATTTTATGGCCGGTATTGCCGTTTGCAGTTTGGGACATTGTCATCCCACCCTTTCAGAGGCACTTCATAAGCAAGTGGATAAGCTGTTACATACCTCCAGCTTATATTATATTGAAAATCAGGCAAAGCTGGCAGAAGCCATTGTTAAGCATTCTGTTGCTGATAAGGTTTTCTTTGGCAACTCCGGCGCAGAGGCCAACGAAGGCGCCATTAAGCTTGCTAAAATGTATTTTTACAAGAAAAATCAGCCTGAAAAAAATGAGATTATCACCCTGACCAATTCGTTTCACGGCAGAACTTTGGCTTGCGTGGCGGCTACCGGTCAGGAAAAATATCAAAAGCCCTACAAGCCCTTAACCCCCGGTTTTATTCACGTGCCGGCCAATGATATGGAGGCACTGCTTGCAGTGGTGTCCGATAAAACTGCGGCGATTATGCTGGAACTTGTGCAAGGTGAATCCGGTGTCCGTCCTCTGGAACAAGCTTATGTGGACGGCATCGTAAAGCTTTGCAAAGAGAACAATATTTTGTTGATTGTGGATGAAATCCAAACAGGAATGGGCCGAACCGGTAAACTCTTCTGCTATGAAAATTACGGTATAGAGCCGGATATTTTCACTATGGCGAAAGCCCTGGGTGGTGGCGTTCCTATTGGTGCCATCGGTGCCAAAGCCGAAGTGGCGGCGGGCTTTGAGCCCGGTGATCACGGCACCACATTTGGTGGAAATCCCCTGGCGACAGCAGCAGGTCTTGCTGTGTTTAAAGCCTATGAGGAAGAAAAAATAGTAGAAAACAGCGCCACAGTAGGTGCTTACTTAAAAGAAAAGCTCTCGGCATTGCAAAAAACATTTCCTGTTATGGCTGAGGTTCGCGGTTTGGGCTTAATGATTGGAATTGAATTTAAAGAAGCAGTTGCCAAAAAGGTGCAGGGAGCTTTATTCAACGCAAAATATCTGGTAGGTGCCGTGGGAGACAAAATTCTCCGCTTGGTACCGGCGCTTATTTTAACGAAGGAACAGGTCGATGACTTTGTTCTGTCCCTGGAAACTGTTTTAAAAGAACTGTAAAAAGGAGTTAAACGATGAAACATTTATTATCATTACATGATTGGTCTCCGGAAGATATAGAAAAAGCATTAACTTTAGCAGAAAAATTAAAAAAGGAACAGAAAGAGGGGATTCCTCATCCCTTATTGAAGGGGAAAACTCTGGGTATGATTTTCACCAAGTCTTCCACCAGAACAAGAGTATCCTTTGAAGTGGGTATGTATCAGCTGGGCGGTAATGCGCTGTTTTTAAGCTCTAACGATATTCAGCTGGGGCGCGGCGAAACCATTTATGATACGGCGAACGTTCTGTCCCGTTATTTAGACGGTATTATGATCCGAACCTTCAAGCAGTCCGATGTGGAAGATTTGGCGAAGTATGGCAGTATTCCCATCATTAACGGCTTGACAGATTTATTACATCCCTGTCAGGTGCTGGCCGATTTATTAACCATTAAAGAGCATTGCGGCTCCTTGAAAGGCAAAAAGCTTGCCTATGTAGGCGATGGTAACAATATGGCACACTCTTTAATGTATGGCGGTGCCAAAACCGGTATGGAAGTGGCAGTTGCAACACCTGCGGCTTACAAATGCGATGAAACGGTTGTCAAACAGGCGATGGAAGATGCCAAAGAAACCGGCGCCAAAATTCTGATTACCGAAGACCCCAAGGAAGCGGTGAAGGATGCAGATGTTGTGTATACCGATACCTGGGTCAGCATGGGTCAGGAAAGCGAAAAGGAAGAAAAGGTAAAGGTGTTTGGTGCTTATCAGGTAAACAAAGAACTGTTTTCGCTGGCAAAACCCAATGCTATTTTCCTGCACTGCCTGCCGGCATATCGTGGCATGGAAGTGACGGATGATGTGATTGACGGCCCTAATTCCGTGGTGTTTGATGAAGCAGAAAACAGACTCCACGCGCAGAAAGCAGTAATGGTTATGGCAATGGGTGAGTAACCCGAAAGGAAAGGTGGAAAAACCATGTTTTCAGTACGGAAAGCAACTTTAGAGGATACTGACAGCGTAGTAAAAATAACGCAGCAGGCATTTTTGAAATATATTGAAATTGCCGGCTTGAAAGATACCGCCGCTTTGCATGAAACCCGTGAGCAGGTGGAAAATGATATTCTGGATAAACTGGTGTATGTAGCATATATTGACGATGAGGTCGTTGGTAGTCTGCGAGTGGAGAGAATTAATGAAGATACAGCCTATCTTTCCCGCTTTGGCGTGAGTATGGAATATCAGAACCTGGGCATCGGGAAGTCTATGATGGGCGTATTCGATAAAGAAGTTAAAAAAATGGGCATCAAGCGAGTGCTTCTGCACACAGCAGCAAAAGCTTCATCCTTGGTGCGGTTTTACTACGGACGTGGGTTTTACATTCATTCCACCAGTTTTTGTAAAGGGTATATAAGGGCGCTATTGTGTAAGGATTATGTATAAAAAAAGAAACGCTAAGCGAAAAAGCTTAGCGTTTCTTTTTAAAATCATACCTGAACATAGCGGTTACTAAGGAAATAATGGATAATACATCTCCGACACAAGAGCCGTATGCCTGGTTGACAAAATTATAGATGAGCCAAAAGGGTGAACCGGCAAGAGAAATCTGCCGGATGCGTTTTTCGTCATCCATCCAGAAGGCGTCTGTGTGTAAAATGACACCAATGAGAGGGAATAAACTGAATATATTTTTATAAAGTGGTAATCCGGCTCCTATTATTAACAAATTTAATCCAACGATAAACCATTTCATATTCTTTTTTATAAACGGTGTGTTTTTCTTTTGAGCAAGCACCGATGAAATGGTTCCCAGAATATCGAGAGTTGCCCCTTCAAAGGCACCCAACAGAATGTACTGAATAATATAAAGAACCCGTGAAGTGGCATTAAACAGTATAATGCGGCTTCTTTTCTTTTGCTGATAACAGGAAAGATATAGAATAACCGCAATGATTCCAATTACAAATGCTATTTTTTCCATGTGTGTTTAAGCCTTTCTATTCTCTGATTAACGATGCAAACTGACAAGTATAATTTTGCTCCACAGGAAAAGCAATACCGTTTGCCAACAAGTCTTCAGCAGTTTTAATTTCTGTTTCCGATATCCGATAATTTAAAGTATTATTGAGAATAGGGTATACACAGATGTTGTTCTGATTTGCTTTTTTGGTAAACACCAAAAGTTCAACCCTTGAAAAATCAGCATTTCTAAACTCTAAAACCAGCATGGTTTCTGTATCGGTGAGGATGTGGCAGGCGGCATTTTGCCAGAACGTGCGGTCTTTTTTGAACTTTGCGATGAATTCTTTTAATTCTGCAAAATCCTTTTCGCTTAAAGCGGTTAAATCAAAGGAAAGACCAATGGGACGGCCGGTTAAAAAGCCTTTCAAAAAGCTCATATTCACGCTGACGAGATTGCTCCAGGTGGCATCATTGGTGGAAAAAATCTTATCACCTTTTCCCGGGGTGTCATATTGATAGGAAAAGTTTTGGGCAGAGAGGATAGAAATCCAGCTTTCAATCCATTGGGGAGGCATACGGAGAATGGAATTTTTAAAAATATCAAGGCCAACATATGGGCTTTGGTTATCGGTGGGCCAAAAGGTATCATAGAGCTTTCCGTCACGCATGGTCATTCTCATGCCGCCGGAAGCACAGTTTTCCACATACAGGTCAGGATATTTTTCTTTTAACATTTTAATATAGTCCGAATGTCCTTTTTCATACTGCATAAAGCCTGAATGATGGACATCATATTTTAAATCAGCATTAAAATCAAATTTAATAAATTCAATGCCGTATTTTTCGATTAACTCGCAGGTTTTGTTAAAAATGTAGTCCAAGGCTTCTTTCTTGGAAAAATCAATAAAATAAGACCGTTTTCCCTCAATGAAATAGTCAGGATGTGTATGGCAGATTTTAGCGGATTTTCCGGCACATTCCGGCTCCAGCCAAAGACCGAATTTCATACCGCAGTTTCTTACCTTTTGGGCAATTTCAAGCATTTTGCCTTCGGTTCCGTAGGTCATATTTTCGTTCCAGTCGCCCCGGTCTTTCCACCATTCGGAACCTTCACCGAACCATCCTGCATCTATCACAAAATATTCAACCCCAAGCTCTTTTGCTTTTTCGATCTGCTTGATAAGATCTTCATAAGTGAAACGGTCGAATTTATATAGCCAGGTATTATAGATAACAGGAAGTTCTCTTCTGGGGTATTTTTCATTTAAATAGTTATGGAGTTTAAAACAATCCATATCGGTTTTGTTAAAAAACTCATAGTATATAATTTCGGGCAGTTCCAGTTCTTCTCCCGGTGCTAAGGTGAGAGATAAACCATCGCTATAAACGCCCATTTCCAGTTCGATGAAAGCGGCTTCTTCACCATCGATATAGGTTTTTGAGGCTTTCATTTCCCAGGCGGAATCAGCATTTAAATGAAAGGCGACGCCCCGGTTATGCTGGCGAGACCAAATGGCCATAAAGGGTGCGGCATCGCTTGCGTTTCGCACGCTTTTAGAGTGTGCGGAGATGGTAGAAATTAAAGGTTGCCAGCTACCTGTGCTTTCGTTTAGCCAACCGTTATATTGGGTATAAACCTCATATTCACCACCGTCTAAAGAAAATTTGGAAGACAGGGTGTATAATGAGAGTGCTTCATTTGAAATGTTTTTCAGACGGTCTTGTCTTACAATGACGCCGTCGTTGTTTTTCTCAAACTTTGCTGTGATAGCAATATTTTCGTTGCAGGCATAGAGGGTATTATCTTTGTTTTCTACAGGTTCTTTACATTCTGCAAAGTTACCGAGGGTGTTCCACAAACTGTCTGCGGTTTCTTTATGTATCGTCACGTTCATAACCGGTATTCTCCTTTTCGAACTTGTTCGTATCGTTCGTTGTTGTTTGAAATTCTTTAAGATGCTCATTAATGCAGGCGTGAACTAATTGCCACTTTCCGTTTTCGTATGTAATTTCGGTAATTGAGGCGTTGGTCGGCCGGATTCCCTGATTTATGCTGTCCACACTACCGTAGGCTACAATGGAATGTGCCACACGGACGGGTGTGGAGTGTGTGGCAATGAGAACGGTTTCGCCGGGGTGCTTTTTAGCAATTTTTTCAAGAGTTTTGATGATTCTGTCGCCCAGTTCTTTTACCGATTCACCACCGGGACAAACAGCTTTTCCCGTGTTATTCAGCCACGTTTTGCCATATTCTTCGGAATAGAGTTTGAATAGGTCTTCGTGTTTTTTGCCTTCCCATTCTCCGGCGTGAATTTCCCTGAGACCGCTGTCTTTAGTAATATCCAAACCCAAAAGGGTAGCGAAACACTCTGCGGTGCGGTATGCTCGCATTAAGTCGCTGGCATAAATGGCATCTACCTGATAATGCTCCTTCACATATTGAGCCGAGCGTTCAGCCTGACGGATGCCGGAGTCAATCAAGGGCACATCCATATGTCCTGCGAAAAACTTTTCTTTATTGCCAAGGCTTTCGCCATGCCTGACGAGTAATAGCGTTGTTTTCAAATATATCCATTCCTTTTATAAGCAAATTTTTTCCATATAGGCCAAACCATCACCATCGGTTTTTAATCTGAGAACAAAATCAAATTTATCCACTTCGGTGCACATGGCAAAATCTTCTGTGGGGAAAACCTCCTTTTGTGCCGGGTCGAAAAACTTTGCCCCTGAGGTTACTTTCAAATTTTCTATTTCCTTTTCCATATCTACAGAGCCGCCGGTCAGCAGGCTCTTGATATATTCAGCGCATAGAGTATCTTCTTCGGTTTCCGATTCTGCGGCAAGACCCATACAAACAAGAGAAACATCTTCTGCACCACTCTTTTTTATGTATTCTGCCACGGCCTTTGCCGTTACCAGACCGGCACCTAAAATTTCATCGGCTCCTTTGGCATTGGCGATGCCCTGAGTTCCGGCACTGGTGGTATGTACCACGGTTTTACCTTGCACATCCAGTTTTAACAGTTCCCATGGAGAATTGCCGACGTCGAAGCCGGGGAGAATTTTGCCGCCCCGTTCACCGGCCAAGATAATATCGGGATTTTCCTGTTTTAATTTGTAAGCTAAATCGCAATCGCCAACTGGAATAATTTTTTTGGCACCACGGGCCATCATATAGGCTTCCATAGAAAAGGCTCTGAAAACATCAATGATAACCGTTAAGCCTTTGGCTTTTTTTGCCCCTTCTAAGAGCTGTAAGACCTGTACTTTCATAATTCTTTTCTCCTTATGCTAATTTTTCCAAATAAGAAAGACAGTGGTAGGTGTGACTCATAAAAGATTTCAATAAATCATCATCGTTATAAGAACAATGCACTTCTGCTGTCAGGGGACCTTCATAGCCGATTTCCGTCAAAACAGGCATCAGTTCATCCCATTGAATAGAGCCGTGGTCCGGCAGGGAATGAGAATCAAACCGACCGAAATTATTGTGTACATGGGTGCATTTCAACCGTTTACCTATGGCTTTTAAAGCTGTGTCCTGGTCGGCTTTGATCATATGAGCATGGCCAAAGTCCCAGCAAATGCCCACTCTTTCGTCGTTTAGACTATCTACTAAATTCAGCAGGTCTTCATAACAGTAGCCATAAAAGGGCATCATAGGGATAATGCCGGGGAAAATGGGAAGATTTTCTGCGGCAAGACCGGTGTTATATTTGTGGGCATATTCCAAATATTTCGTAAAATATTTTTTGTTATCACGGAGCGATTCAGAATTGGCATAACCTGATGTAATAGATGTTCTTGGGTGCAGAGCACACCAGGATGCCCCCAGTTTTCCGCTGGCGCGGATGGCTTCTAACACGGCGAATTCACATTCTTCTTTTTCTGTTTCGGAAGAAAGTAAAAGGTCATAATAATAGGGGTGAGACTGAATGCATTGCAGGTTTGTTTTATCTAAAATACGTTGAATGTTATCTATGGCAAAGTCCCAATCCTTACGGGTTTTGTTCAGCATCTCCGTAAAATTAACAGCAATAAATTGGAATCCGCCTGCCTGGGCAAATTCACACTTTTTTTCAAACTGTTCGTTATAGCCTATTTGTATTGCTTTTTGCATAGTTCCTCACTCCATTTTTATATTTAATTTAATTCTATACTTTTTTGCTTTACTTTTCAAGACAAATCATATATAATTTAAGACAGTTTAGGAGGTGTAACGATGAAGACAGAGGCTTTGATGATCCAGCAGGGAGATATTAACTGCCTGGTTCATATTAATCCCGAATTGGAAGTCTTACTTGTTGAATCGGGAATCGTAACGGTGGGAGATGCCCGTAGTACCGTTGCTTTGTCTGCCGGTGAAGGCGTATTAATTTTTCCCCATCAGATTCATAAGTTTTCCTGCGATGAAACAGCAAAAGCCACGGTTTTTATGTTTTCCTATTCTTTAGCAGAAGAATTTTGCAATCGGTTTCAAAAGAATGGTCCCCGAATGCAAAAAATTTCTTTTGATGCAGAAACCTTGTCATTCGTTCATTATACCATATCCTGCCTGGAAAAACAATATGATTTTTATACGGTGAAAAGCCTTTTTTATGCGATGGTGTCGGCTTTTCGACGCAAGCTTCAGGAGATGCTGCCCGCTTCTGCTCAGGACACTTTCGTGATAGAAAAGGCTATAGAATATCTGTTTTTTCATTTGGATGAAGACCTTTCTTTAGAAAAACTGGCCAACCATTTTAATATTAACAAACGCTCCTTTAGCCGTTGCTTTAAAGAAACAACCGAGGTTACCTTTGGTGAGTTTTTGCGGAATGTGCGGATTGAAAAATCAAGGTCATTACTTTTAAAAAATACAATGACGATTACAAAAATTGCCTATGAATGCGGATTTGGTTCCGTGCGGAGCTTTAACAGAGCGTTTGCGGAGGTTATGGGTTGTACGCCAACAGAATACAGAAAAGGGTAAAATTGTCTTGTTTTTGTTACTTTTTGACTTGTTTACGGGAGATATCATTGATATGATAAATAATGATATCATAATGAAAGGAAGCACATCTGATGAATTTTACATATGAAACAACTGATAGAAAAGGCTGTTATGAAACCTTTGAATGGGATAACATGTGGATTGACTACGCCAATGACGATGTTACGCCCCGTGTTTTGTATATTGGCGATTCCATCTCGTATGGCAGCAGAAGTCTGGTGGCGGCGGAAATGGGGAGTAGCGCTCTGGTCGATGTGTACGCTACATCCAAAGGAATTGATAACTGCTGTTATCAGGATTGTATCAAGCTGTTTGGTCGCCAGCAGAAGGCAAGAGACTGTATTATCTTTAACAACGGTCTTCACGGCTGGCATTTAGATGATGAGGCAGAATATGGCCCTCTTTATGAGCAAATGGTGCAGTTTTTGCAGACGGAATTCCCCGGCGTTCCTCTCGCCCTGATTTTAACCACATATATTAGTGATGAGGATCAACGAAAACGGGTGGAAAAAAGAAATGCCGTTGTTTGCAAAATTGCAGAAAAGTATGATTTGCCTGTGATTGATTTATATGCTGTATCGGCTGCTATGCCGGAACTACTTAAAAAAGACGGAGTGCATTTTCAACGAGAGGGTTATGAAGCATTAGGCAAGGCGATTGCTGAGGTGCTTCGTCAGATTCTGGCAAAATAATCATAGCGGGGGACGGTTTTCATGAACAATAGTACCACAACAATTTATGTCTCTCAAAAAACAGGCACCCCACTGCACACCGGTTTGTTAAAAGAGGAGCCGGTTGAAAGTCTTGAAACGGCTTTGCAAATGGTAACAGAATGCCGGAAAGCGGGAGATGTTCAGCCGATTACAATTGCTGTTTTAGATGCAGTATACACCATAACAAAGCCTGTTATCATTGATGCAGATGTGAATCGGGTAACCATTTGTGGGTTGAATCAAACGGTTATAAGTGGCGGCGTGCGAATACATAATTTTCGCAGAGATGAGTTTAACGGCAAGGCGTGTTTCAGTGCAGCTGTGCCGGAAATAGAGGAAGGATTTTGGTTTACTGACCTTTATGTAGACGGTGAAAGGGCCGAATTTACCCACCTGCCTCGAACAGGATATTTTGAACCTGAATCGGTGGAGAATAATAATGGAGGCCTTTTCGAAACATCAAAATGGTTTATTGCCCGTGAGGAAGAAGCTTGCTTGTTTAGCGAATTGAGAAACTTTAACGATTGCTTCATCAGTTATTATCATTACTGGGTGGATGAACATTCTCCGGTAGAGAGTTTAGATGCAGAAACGGGCAAGGTTACGATGCAGTACCGTTCCAGGTTTTCTGTATCAGATAAAAATGAACGGTCTAAACTGCGTTATCAGTTAGAAAATGTGGCAGAGGCCTTTGAAAACAAAAATGAATGGTATTTAGACAGAGAAAGCAAACGGGTTTATTATATTCCAAGAAATGAAGAGCAAACACCTGAAAACATTGAGGTTTATGCACCGGTTGCCGAAAAATTATTTGTGATTCAAGGCGAAGAGAGCCGTAAAGTGGAATATATTACCTTTGAAAATTTGACGTTTGCCCATACCCGGGGTGACTATGTTTCAAAGGTAGATGGCTCAAATGCGTATACGGTTGAAGGGGACTTAATCAGACAACCGGCAGAAGGCTATGCCGCCGATATTCAGGCGGTTTGTTACGCCCACGGGAGTATAGAGTTTCTTCACACACGAGGTTGCTGGGTGAAGGACTGCACGTTTCGTAATTTGGGGGTTCACGGCATTACCATAGAAAGGGGTTGTAGCCTGATCACGCTGTATGGCAACAGCTTCTATGATTTGGGTGCCGGAGCCATTAAAGTCAACGGTGGACTTTTCGGTTGCCGGAAAGAGAATGAAACCTTTGGGAATGTTATTTCTCAAAATAAGATTCGTCATTGTGGCAGACGGTATGCAGCGGCCACCGGCATTTTGTTGCAACACACACATTCAAATACCGTTTCTCATAATGATATCAGCGATCTTTTCTATACAGGCATTTCCGTCGGTTGGGTGTGGGGTTATAAAGATAACATTGCCAAAGATAATATCATTGAAAAAAATCACATTCATCACTTGGGGCAGGGAAAGCTTTCTGATTTGGGCGGTGTATACCTGTTAGGTGTGCAGCCGGGCACGGTCATTCGGAATAATGTAATTCATCATATAGAGAGTTGTCATTATGGCGGTCACGGCATTTATCTGGATGAAGGTGCCAGTGATGTTTTAGTGGAAAATAATATTTGCTATGGGAACAAATCCACAGCCTTTAATCAACACTTTGGTCGTGGAAATATAATTCGGAATAATATTTTTGTTAAATCCGGCCAGGCACCAGTGCGTTCTTCTAAGGAAGAGCCACACGTGGCGTTTCTACTGGAACGGAATATTATTGTGAGTGAGGGAACTCCCTCTTATCATACAGGCTATGAAAGGCAGCCAAAAGCCTTTTTTCACACTATATCCGGCCATCATAACCTGCATTTTAACAGGCAGGGGGAGACGTTGTTGTTTGATGTTGAGGGCAAAGCTTATACCCTGGCAGATGTGCAAAAAAACTTTGGTTATGAAGAGGGTTCTTGCATTTGTGAGCCTCAATTTTATGATTATGAGCATAATGATTATCGTTTACAGGCATCTTCGCCGGCGTTTAAGTTAGGGTTTCAACCCATTGACACAGAGGATGTGGGTGTGGTGATTCACCGGAGAGAAGAACTAAAAAATAATTAAATTTTCCTGAAACCTATTGACATTTTACTTTCAAAGTGCTACAATACATTCATTAAATGCGGAGAGCAGAAACCAGTAGATTGGGAACAACCTGGAGAGAGTTGCCGGTTGGTGCGAGGCAATGGGGGCGTCCTTCTCGAATTCCTTCTGTTAGCAGTGCACTGAACAAGAGAAATCTTCAGTAGGAGGCAACGGGCGTTCCCGTTACAGAACTAAGGTATACTAGTACCTGATAAGGTCGCTACCGTGAGATAGCGGCGAACTGAGGTGGTACCACGGAAATGTTATTTTCGTCCTCTGTATCCTGTATAGGATTGCGGAGGGCGTTTTTTTATTCGAAAAAGCGAGCTGGGGCAAATGACCGCTCTTCCGTAGCAAAAGAATAAAAATTTTTAAATCAGGAAGGATGTAGAAAAATGGCTCAGAATTACTATCAGAAAGATATTGAAACCATGCCTGTTTCTGAGATGAAAAAGCTTCAATCGGAGAAATTGGTTAAACAGGTTAAGCATGTGTATGAAAATGTGGCATATTATCGTAACCTTATGGATGAAAAGGGTGTTAAACCTGAAGATATTAAGGGAATTGAAGATTTACATAAGCTACCGTTCTTAACAAAAGCGGATTTAAGAGACGCATATCCTTACGGATTGCTGGCCAAACCCCTTGAAGACTGTGTGCGTATTCAGTCTACATCCGGTACAACCGGTCGCCGTGTTGTTGCATTCTACACCCAACACGATGTAAATCTCTGGGAAGATTGCTGTGCCCGTGCTATTGTTGCAGCAGGCGGCAGTAATAAAGATGTATGTCAGGTGGCTTATGGCTACGGCTTATTCACCGGTGGACCCGGTCTTAACGGCGGTTCCCATAAGGTTGGCTGTCTCACACTGCCGATGTCCTCCGGTAACACCGAGCGTCAAATTCAGTTTATGACTGACCTCAGCGCTACCATTCTTTGCTGTACCCCTTCTTATGCCGCTTATATCGGTGAAACATTAAAAGAGCAGGGCTACAAGCCTGAAGATATTCCTCTGAAGGCCGGAATTTTCGGTGCAGAACCATGGACAGAGGAAATGCGCAGAGAAATTGAAAAAACCCTTGGCATCAAGGCCTATGATATATACGGATTGACAGAAACCTCCGGTCCCGGTGTTGCCTTTGAATGTAGTGAGCAAACCGGTATGCACATCAATGAAGATCACTTCCTTGCAGAAATTATCGACCCTGATACAGGTGAAGTACTGCCGGAAGGTGAGAAGGGTGAACTGGTATTTACTTCTCTTGATAAAGAAGCATTCCCCCTGCTTCGTTACAGAACGAGAGATATTTGTGTTCTTTCCCGTAAGAAATGCTCCTGCGGCAGAACGCTGATTAAGATGGCAAAGCCCATGGGAAGAACAGATGATATGCTGATTATCAGAGGTGTTAATGTATTCCCCAGCCAGATTGAAACCGTACTGATTAACGAAGGCTATCAGCCCAATTATCAGATTGTGGTTGACAGACAGAATAACACCGATACCTTTGAGGTTAATGTAGAAATTGCTCCCGAACATTTCACGGACACAGTAAGTGATATTCTGAAGAAGGAAAAGAAGCTTGCCAATGCGCTCAAAACAATGCTTGGTATCAATCCTGCTGTTCATCTGGTAGAGCCCAAGAGTATTGCCAGAAGTGAAGGCAAAGCTGTACGTGTTGTTGATAAGCGTAAGCTGGTTTAATTTTAAAAGCGAAAATAAAAAAACGATGGATTCAAAAGAATCCATCGTTTTTTTGTGCAAAAAAAGTCGAAGCAAAGCGAACTTTGCTTCAACGTGGTACGAATGTTCATAACGTTTTAAAATTAAGCTCACAAAAAGTTGGTAGCGACAGCGAACCGTCGTGAGTGCGTTTACAAGCGAATAGGTAAGCCGAGCGTGACTTTTTGTGAAAGAGGAGAAGCAAGGAAGCGGGCGGATGATTTTTTGCAAAAAAAATCGAAGCAAAGCGAACTTTGCTTCGACGTGGTGCCGGTGGCCGGACTCGAACCGGCACGGTGTCGCCACCGGTGGATTTTGAGTCCACTACGTCTGCCAATTCCATCACACCGGCACAAAATATTCGGTTAAACCGAAAGAACATTCATATTATATCCTAAACAATTCAAAAAGTCAAGACCTTTGCTTTAATTTTTCCCTTTAGTTATATTTCAGTAAAAACTAATAGCATTATTTATTCTGTTGTATTGTAAAATAATACCTTTTAAAATAAAGGTATTAGTTAACAAATAAAACCTATAAATACTGTTAATGATATTTTTGAAATGATAAACTAAAAAAAAGGCAGGTGTTAATGTTTTGAACTACGAATTATTAGGAAAGCATATCCGAAAGCGCAGGAAAGAAAAAAACTTAACATTGGAGCAATTAGCGGAACAACTTGATGTTTCAACAACATTTATAGGGCAAATTGAAAGAGGAAAAGGAGTTCCTTCTCTTGAAACGTTGGTTAAAATTGCAAATGTTCTTGAAATTTCAACAGACAGTTTGCTTTTTGGTGATTTAAGCGCTAAATCATGCAATAATCATTTTATAAAAAAGGTGACAGAACTAACAACAACGTTCACATCTCGGGATAAAGAGCTGTTGTTGAAAAATATTGAAATCATTAATGAGTTCAGAAATAATGCTGAATGAGGCATTGTTTCTTGTTTTTTTGTAGATATAAGAGTAAAAGGCTTATATAAAAGTATTGTAATTATGTAGGGAGGCAACGCAGTGAAAAACGGTCAGGTGAGCAAACGGAATATTTTATTTAATTTTGTTTTTTCATATGTTCCGGTCATTTTGCTGATTTTTGTTGTGCAAACGGTTTCTGTTTATACAATTTTATACGGACTGGAAAAAAATGCGATGAACGTTATGCAGAATTCGGTTTCGCGTGATATTTCTATGGTAGAACAAAAATTGCAGCAGGCTGAAAGTGTTGCCTTTAGTTTGTCGCAAAACAGAGAACTTGCTCCTTTTATTCATGCTGATGCAGAACGCTATTTTACTTTTGCAGAGCAACAGAACTTTAAAAAAGCTGTGGATACATACCATACAGGGAATCCTCTTATAGAAAATATTACGGTACAGAATGATGTAAGGGATCAGCTTGTAACAAGCTATGCTTTCTACAGCAAGCGGATTAATTTTTATAAAAGTAGCTTTGCAAAGGGAACAGCCGTCGGAGAGGCCTTGCTTGCTGATTCGGAAACCGCTGTTGAATTTAGTGCAGACGGCGGATATTCCTTGGCAAATGGTATGACGGCAGTGGTGCCCTATGTTTTAGAATTACCTATTAATGAAGAACGTACAGGCTCTGCAACTATCTATATGAACAAAAACAACCTTTTATCTACGGTGCTTGATTTGGTTGAAAAAAGCGGCGGTGCAGTTCAGATTTTTGATCGTCAGAATGAGCTTTTGCTGGAGGCAGGAGCAACATCAGAGATGCTAACTTCGTTAGAAACGATATCCGATGGTAAAGAACGGATTGATGGTGAAAATTATTGTGTATTTAGAGAGGGCGGCTCCGGTTATCGGTGGCGATATGTATTATTGTTGCCGGAAAAATATGTGTTAGGTGATACGCATTTTTATCGTATTTTTTCTTTGTGCTTTAATTTTCTCTCCATTTTAGGCGGTTTTATCCTCTGCTTTTTTGCCTCTATGCGTAAAAGCCGTTCTTATTTGGAACTGTTGGAGTTGTTGGGTATTGGTGTGGGTCAGTTTGATATTAAAGCAGATGAATTTAAAACTTTATATCCCCACATTTCCCAAACCAAGCAGGAAAATAAAGAGCTATCGCAAAGCGGTAGTCAAAATGTGCTGAATATGTTGCTTTCCGGCACTTTTGAGAGTGCAGCTGAGATAGAAAAAGAATTGTTAAAGTGCAAAATTGTGTTTAACGGTCAAGGTTATGGTGTTTTGGTGTTACATCATAAAAATAAGAGACAAACAGATTTTTTTGGCGAGAATTTTAAAAGTTTTCTCCAGCATGAAATTTCTGCTTTAGTGCCGGAAGCGTTAATTTATTTTACGGACAAGAATACAACGGTCCTGTTGTTTGCCTTCGACTATGAACCGGAGCAGTTTTATGCACACGTCAAGCTATGCATCTCCCGCTTAGAGTGTGAAACGTTTTTAAAGTATCAAATTCCGGTATTGTTTGGTGTTGGCAAAGTTGTGCATGAAATGAAAGATATTAAAACGGCCTATACTCAGGCTCAGGAGGTTGTGGCATATAATCGGCTGATTCGCGGATATAATCAATGGTTATATTCTGAATTGCCTAGGCAAACAGATGACTGGTATTACCCTATTGAACTGGAAAATGCCCTGTTTGAAAGTGTTTTAGAGGCAAATTTTTCCCATGCCCGTGATGTGCTGACGAAAATACGGGAAGAGAATTTTGTTAACCGTAGTCTGTCGGTAGACAATATTGTTGAGCTGCTAGGAGAATTAAAAGCAAGCATTAAAAAGATTTCCAGCCTGCAATCGGAAGAAGTCGAATTTGAACAGGCAGGAGAAACTGTGCATCATTTTTTTGAATATGCCATTAATTTCTTTTTTATGCTTTGCTCTAATTCTGAACAAAAGCCAAGAACCCGAGGAGATAAAATTTGTCGTGATATTCAGAATTACATAGCAGAACATTATCACGATCCTGATTTATCTTTAAATTCACTGGCAGCGCAGTATCATTTAAACCCCAGTTACCTTTCCACGTTGTTTAAAAAGAATGTGGATTGTGGCCTTGCGTCCTATTTAGAAAATGTGCGTATAGCAAAAGCTTGCGAATTGCTGTTGGATGGAAAACATACAATCAGTGACATTGCAGAACGGGTTGGATTCAGCAATAATCTGACCTTCCGCAGGAGCTTTAAGAAGCTGAAAGGCATCAATCCTTCAGATTATGGTAAAAACTAAAAAATTGTATCTTTATCTATAGAAATGAATATTGTCCTCCCTTGTCATCCGATGTTATACTTATGGCAAGGGAGGTTTTGTATTTATGAAAACAAAGCAAGTGACTGTTGCATCTTCAAGTGCAACAACCAAAAAGAAAACGAATCCAATCATAGCAGAAATGAAACGGAACTGGCAGCTGTATGTTATGATTTCAATACCTGTGATTTACATATTGGTATTTAAATACTATCCCATGCTGGGGGCTCAAATTGCCTTTAAGAATTACACCCCTAAGAATGGTATCTGGGGCAGTGATTGGGTAGGCCTTAAGCATTTTATCCGTTTCTTTAACCAACCGAGATGCTGGGAGTACATTGTGAATACTGTTTCCATCAGCTGTTATTCTTTGGTGTTGAATTTGCCGTTCCCCATAATCCTTGCCTTGTGTCTGGATTATTGCCGGAGTAAAGCCTTTGGTAAAACGGTTCAGATGGTTGTATATCTGCCTCACTTTTTATCCACAGTTATCGTTATCAGTACCATGAATATGATTCTGGATAACCGTGTTGGTGTGGTGAACAACATCATTCAGGCATTAAGCGGTACGAAGATAGACTTTTTAGGTAATCCGTCATACTTCCGTTCTTTATATGTATGGTCCGGCGTATGGCAGGGTACCGGCTGGGGTTCTATTTTGTATATTGCAGCCCTGTCCGGCGTTGATCCGCAGATTCATGAGGCAGCCATTATCGACGGTGCCAACAAGTTCCGCCGTATCTGGCACATTGACCTGACCTCCATTCGTCCCACCATTGTGATTATGACGATTATGAAGCTTGGTACCATCGTAACGGTCGGTTTTGATAAAACCTTCCTGATGCAGAACGACGTTAACCTTCGAGTTTCCGAGGTTTTGAGTACCTATGAATATAAGAGCGGTCTGGGTGGTACCCGTCCTGACTATTCGTATGCGACAGCGATTGGTTTAATGTTGTCAGTTGTTAACTTCTCATTGATTGTTGCATCGAATAAAATATCGAATAAGCTGTCCGGTAGCGGATTGTGGTAAGGAGGAGCAGCAATGAAAAGTATAGTGAATAAAAAGAACAGAATTAAAGGCTGCTTCGCCGATAAGGTTTTTGATGTTTTAAACACAATAATATTATTTATAATTTTCCTCTTGGTAGGTTATCCGCTTTTAATTGTTTTAAGTTCATCATTATCCGACCCGACGGAACTGCTTGCCGGTAGGGTTTGGCTATATCCGATAAAACCAACCATAGCCGGTTACGCAGCAATTCTGCACCATAAGCAGATTTGGGTTGGCGTTAGTAACTCAGTGTTTTACACAGTAGTCGGCACAGCCATTAACATGGTGATAACGGTATTGGCTGCATATCCTTTATCCCGAAAGGATTTTGCCCCCCGTAAATTCATTTCGTTAATGTTTGCCTTTACCATGTGGTTCCACGGCGGATTGATGCCCACTTACTTGCTGATTCGTGACCTGGGTATGTTTAACACCCGCTGGGCACTGCTGATTCCCACGGCGATGAGCGTTTGGAATATGATTATTGTCAGAACCTATTTCCAGAACAGCATTTCCGAATCATTGTTTGAATCGGCAAGACTGGATGGCTGTGATGACTTTACCTATTTACTTCGCATTGCATTGCCGATTTCAATGCCGACTTTGGCAGTTGTTACACTGTATTATGCAGTTGCACACTGGAACGTGTTTACCGCAGCATATATTTATCTGCGTAAACCGGAATTACAGCCTCTGCAAACGGTACTGCGTGAAATCTTGCTTTTGAGCAAGATGAGCGAGGTTTCAGTCGATGCGACGGCAGGCGATGCCAACGCACAGCAGATGAGCGAAATTTTGAAATACTCACTGGTTGTTGTGGCAAGTATTCCGATGATTATTCTGTATTTCTTAATTCAGAAGCACTTTACAAAGGGTGTTATGGTGGGCTCTGTTAAGGGCTGATCACTTTTATATAGAAAATAATCAGAAACATAGATGTAAAAATGAGAAAGGATGAGAAATATGAAAAAAAGTAAAAGATTTTTAGCCGCTGTATCAGTTGTTTTGTGTGTTGCATTGCTGATGACAGGTGCGGTGGCGGCAAAAAA
>SVJT01000139.1 GCA_015068865.1 Oscillospiraceae bacterium
TTGGCGTCTAATTTAGGTGTTGTGGAGCTGACGTTAGCCCTGTTTAAAACGTTGGATATGCCCAATGACTGTATCATTTGGGATGTAGGTCATCAATCCTATGTTCATAAGCTTCTGACAGGGAGAAAAGATAAGTTTTCTACCTTGCGTCAATTTGGCGGTCTAAGCGGTTTTCCGAAAACTTCGGAGAGTGAGTTTGACGTGTATAACACAGGTCATTCTTCAACGTCAATTTCAGCAGCATTGGGAATGACAAAAGCATCTGAATTGCTGGGAGAAAAGCGTTATGTCATTCCGGTAATCGGTGACGGTGCGTTAACCGGCGGAATGGCTTTTGAGGCATTAAACGATGCCGGTGATTATAAAAAGAATTTTATTGTTATTTTAAACGACAATGAAATGTCAATTTCAAAGAATGTTGGCGGTTTATCCCGCTATCTGACTAAATTAAGGACAAATAATTCATATTCTCGCTTTAAATCGGGATTAGAGCATGGTTTCGGTAAAATTCCGGGTATCGGTGAACCAATTTTGCATGGGATGAAACGAATCAAAGATGGGGTTCGTCATCTTTTAATGTCCAGTACGGTCTTTGAAGACTTAGGTTTTACATATCTTGGTCCGGTTGATGGCCATAATTTAACGCTTTTGTGTCGTTTGATGGAACGTGCCAAAACCATTGCAGGTCCTGTGTTAATCCATATTATCACGAAAAAGGGCAAAGGTTATAAGTTTGCAGAAGATAAGCCTTCTGCCTTTCACGGTGTCGGTGCCTTTGAAATCGAAACAGGAGAAAGCAGTCGCAATAGTGAAAGCTATTCTGCATATTTTGGCAAGAAAATGATTGAACTTGCAAAAGACAACTCAAAGCTTTGTTCCGTGACTGCCGCTATGCAGGATGGCACCGGTCTGTCAGGATTTAAAGAATTATATCCGGAGCGTTGCTTTGATGTTGGCATTGCTGAACAGCATGCTGTGACTTTTGCATCAGGACTTTCCAGACGTGGTTTAAAGCCGGTTGTTGCGCTGTATTCCTCTTTTATGCAGCGTGCCTACGATCAGATTCTTCACGATGTTTGTTTGCAGAATCTGGATATGGTCTTCTGTATTGACCGTGCCGGTCTGGTTGGCGAAGACGGTGAAACTCATCAAGGCATCTATGATTTGTCGATATTCTCACAAATGCCGAATATGACAGTTTTGTCTCCCGCTAATTTTACTGAGTTGGGTGAAATGCTCGACTATGCGGTTAATAAACACCACGGTCCCATTGCAATCCGTTATCCCCGTGGCGGTCAGGTGACAAAATATGATGGAACAAGTTTTTGTTACGGACATTATGACTCTGTTTGCAACGGGAATGATGTTTGCATTTTATCGGCAGGGCATATGCTTACAACGGCAATCAATATCAAGAACAAACTATCGGAAAACGGTATTTCCGCATCCGTTGTGAATATGCGGACGCTTTGGCCGTTGGATGAAACATTTATAAAAAATGCTGCGATTAAGCATCGGCTTATGGTTACATTAGAAGACGGTATAGAAAGTGGCGGAATTGGTGAAAAAATAGTTTCGTTTGTAAATGGAGAAATTCCTGTTCTTTTAAAAGCACACAAAAATGGGATTGTTCCTCACGGTTCAAGGGATTTGTTATATCAAATGTGCGGTTTGGATTGTGATACCGTAACCGCTGAAATTATAGAATTTTTACAGGAGAATTGATGTGAAAAAACCTGAATTACTGGCTCCTGCGGGTAACTTAGAAAGGCTGAAAACCGCCATTGCTTTTGGTGCTGATGCTGTTTATGCAGGCGGAGAAGCATTTTCTATGCGGAGCGCTGCAAAAAACTTTTCATCAGATGATTTAAAGCGTGCCCGTGAGCTGACGCTGTCAAAAAACAAAAAATTATATATTGCTGTGAATATTATTCCGCATAATCGGGATATGGAAGAATTGCCTGCTTATTTGGAAGAGCTTTCAGCCTTGTCTCCCGATGGGTTAATTGTTTCGGATTTAGGCGTGTTTTCAATGGCAAAGGAGTTGGCTCCCCACGTGCCGCTTCACATCAGCACACAGGCGAATAACACAAACAGTCAGAGCTTTACAGCCTGGCACAAGTTAGGTGCTACTCGTGTGGTTTGTGCCCGTGAGCTTTCCTTTGAAGAAATTAAAGAAATCCGTGAGAATATTCCCGAAGATTTAGAGATTGAAGCCTTTGTTCACGGCGCTATGTGCATTTCTTATTCCGGCAGGTGCTTGCTTTCCGGATATATGACCGGTCGTGATTCCAACCAGGGAAACTGTGCTCATCCTTGTCGCTGGAATTACAGTTTGGTGGAGGAACAGCGCCCCGGTGAGTATTATCCCGTGTATGAAAATGAGCGAGGCACATTTATATTTAACTCGAAAGACCTTTGTATGATTGAATATATTCCGCAGATTGTAGAAAGCGGTATTAACAGTTTGAAGCTTGAGGGTCGCGTTAAAACTGAATACTATGTGGCAACAGTGGTGAAGGCATACCGTGAAGCCATTGACAGATATTTTGAAAATCCGGAAACATATCAAACCGATCCTGAATGGCTGGAAGAGCTTTCAAAGGTTAGCAACCGACATTATACAACGGGATTTTATCTTGGTAAGCCGGATGACAGTGCACAAAATTATGAAACCAGTGCCTATGTCCGGAATTATGATGTAGCAGCAGTGGTTGTGGGGTATGATGAAGCCACGGGTGATGTGTTGGTCGAACAGCGCAACCGATTTTTTGAAGGTGAAGAGCTGGAAACAGTGGTTCCCTTTGAGAAAAGCTTCGCCTTTACGGTAAAAAATATGCGTGATGAAGCGGGAAATCCGGTTGAAGTGGCACCCCATCCCCGGCAGATACTTCGTTTGCCTATCGGCAGAGAACTGCCTGTTTTGTCATTGCTTAGAAAAAAGAAAGAATTATAATAGTAACGGAGGATTTTTACAATGGGTTTATTTGGTGGCAATTTTTCAAAACCCGGCAGGGGTATCAGTAAAGAAGAGGCGGCTAAGAGAAATTATTTTGATATTTTAGGTTGTCACTTCTGGGATTTAATCAAACTGAATCTGTTATATGTACTGGTTAATATTATCTTTATTGCAGCTTTTGTTTGGTTTATGATTCCGATTTTAGTAAAGCCGGAAGATTTTATTAATTATCTTTTCGGTGCAGAACACGTTATTTTGCCCATCGGACCGTTTTTGCCGTTTATGTTTATGGGTCCCTTTACGGCAGGATTCAGCTATGTACTGAGAAACTGGTCGCGTCAGGAGCATGCCTTTTTGGTTTCTGACTTTTTTGAGTATTCAAAAAAGAACTGGAAGCAGGGTCTTGCACTTAGTGTTATCGGTACTGTCGTGACCTATTTATTCTTAACGGCATTTTTCTTCTATTTGCGCTGTGGTTTGCCAAGAGTATTGGTGTTAACCTTGGGTGCAATTATAGCCATCATTCTGATTGCTTCCAGCTTTTATACATATCCGATGATTGTTACCTTCGATATGAAACTAAAAGATGTTTATAGAAACTCATTGATTTTTGCTCTTGCAAAGCTGCCGCAAAATCTGTTTTTCCTGGTCATTGTAGGCGCAGTCCACATTTTGCTTCTTTGGAATTTGCCCTTTATCTGGATTATTTTAATGCTTCTGTTTTTAATTGCATGGTCCGGGTTTACGGTTGCATATTATGTTTGGCATGTTATGAATAAACATATGATTTCCCAGTTACCTGCC
>SVJT01000008.1 GCA_015068865.1 Oscillospiraceae bacterium
CCAGCATTAATTTTTATAATATGGATAATCAGTTAATGCTGGTGGACTTACCGGGCTATGGCTATGCACAACGTTCCAGAAAAGAAGTGGAAGCCTGGGGCAGTATGATTAACGATTATTTAGAAGGTCGTCCGCAGCTTTGCCAGGTGGTGCAGCTGGTAGATTCCCGCCATAAACCCAGCCGCGAGGATATTGCTATGCAGGAATGGATTCAGGAGTATTGTGCTTATTCAGTGGTATTTGCCACCAAAAGTGATAAACTGAGCAAAACCCAACTTGCCAATAATCTGGAAATGATTACAGAAGCCTTACATTTACGGGAAGGGGATATCTTAATTCCCTTTTCCGTTAAGAATAACGAAAGTGTAGAAAATTTCTGGGAGTATGTGGACGGCTGTGTGTTAGGTGAGGATGAAGAGGAGGAATAAAGCCTATGAAAATACTGCGGTATACATATAAAGATGCTTGTGGCTACGGTGTGCTGCAGGATGAGGACATCCGCCCCATTATAGGCGATATTTTTTCAGATTTTACTTTGTCAGAAAAAAGAATTCCTTTTCAAGAGGCAATCTTATTGGTGCCTTGTGAGCCTACTAAAATTATAGCGGTGGGTTTGAATTACAGCGAACATGCCAAAGAAATGCAGGAAGAACAACTAAAAGATCCGGTTTTATTTACAAAGCCCACAACGGCACTCCTACCTCATGGTGGAAGGATTTGCCGTCCGGCAGTCAGTCAGCGGATTGACTATGAAGCAGAGCTGGCAGTTGTTATTGGCAAAACCTGCAAGAACATTACAGCAGAAGAAGCGGAAAATTTTATTTTAGGATATACTTGCTTAAATGATGTAACCGCCCGTGATTTGCAGAAGCAAGACGGGCAGTGGACAAGAGCCAAAGGTTTTGACACCTTTGCGCCGGTGGGTCCGTGGATTGAAACGGAGCTCGACACAAAAAGTCTTTCCATTCGTTTGGAAGTAAACGGAGAAGTGCGTCAGCAGGGCAACACGGATATGATGATGTTTTCACCGCAAAAGCTGGTGAGCTTCGTATCCGGCATTATGACCTTATTACCCGGTGATATTATTACTACCGGTACCCCTTCGGGTATTGGCCCTATGGAGCCGGGGGATGAAGTTAGTGTAATAATTGATAAAATTGGTACCTTAACCAATATTATGGAATAAAAATTTTAGACAGGAGTGACCGATATGAAAAAGATTTTAGAATTATTGGAAAGGGATGCCAGTTTAACGGCGGAACAGATAGCGATTATGCTGGACAGAGATCCGGCGGAAGTAAAAGCGCAAATTGCAGAATGTGAAAAAAAGAACATTATTGTTGGCTATAAAACCATTATCAACTGGGAAAAAACAGAAAATGAACCCGTTTCGGCTATCATCGAGCTAAAAGTAACCCCTCAGCGCGGTGAAGGTTTTGACGAGGTGGCTAAGCGTATTTATCAGTATGATGAAGTGGCAACAGTTTATCTGATGTCCGGCGGTTTTGACCTGGCTGTTATTCTGGAAGGTAAAACCATGAAGGAAGTGGCTCTGTTTGTGGCAGAAAAGCTGGCACCTATGGAGCAGGTTATCAGCACGGCGACTCACTTTGTGCTGAAAAAATATAAAGTAGACGGCAACATTGTCAGCGATAAGCCGAAGGATACCCGTGAGGTGATAACGCTGTGAACTACGAATCTTTATTATCTCAGAAAGTGCAGGGGATTCCGCCCTCAGGTATCCGTAAATTCTTCGATATTGTCAGCGAGATGAAGGATGCCATCTCTTTAGGTGTAGGCGAGCCTGACTTTGTAACCCCCTGGCACATCCGTAACGAAGCTATTTATTCCTTAGAAAAAGGAAGAACATATTACACCTCTAATGCAGGACTTTTGGAACTGCGTCGGGAACTTTCCCTTTATATGGAACGGAGAATCAATGTTTCCTACGATCCGGCAAATGAAGTCATTGTCACTGTAGGCGGTAGTGAAGCCATCGATTTGTGCATCCGTGCCCTGGTGAACCCCGGTGACGAGGTACTGGTACCGGAACCCAGCTTTGTGTGCTATAAACCCTGTGCCATTATGGCCGGTGCCAAAGCGGTGCCGTTGGTGACGAAAAATGAAAATAAGTTTAAACTGACAAAAGAAGAACTGTTGGCGGCTATCACGCCCAAAACAAAACTGTTGGTGCTTCCTTACCCCAATAATCCCACCGGTGGTATTATGACCAAGGAGGATTTGGAGGATATTGCCTCTGTTCTTCGTGATAAAGATATTTTTGTACTGTCAGACGAAATTTACGGTGAGCTCACCTATGGCAGAGAACACATTTCCATTGCATCCCTGCCCGGTATGCGTGAGCGAACCGTTCTGGTCAACGGCTTTTCCAAAAGCTATGCTATGACAGGTTGGCGTTTGGGCTGGGCAGCAGCTCCGAAGGAAATTATGCAGCAAATGGTGAAAATTCATCAGTATGCCATTATGTGTGCGCCCACAGCCAGCCAGTATGCGGCTATTGAAGCTGTGAAAAACGGTGATGAAGACATTGCGCGGATGCGTGAACAATATAATTACAGACGAAAAGTTATTGTAGACGGCTTTAATAAAATGGGTCTTTCCTGTTTTGAGCCGGAGGGCGCGTTTTATGTGTTCCCTTCAATCCAGTCTACGGGTCTTACGTCTGATGCGTTTGCAGAAAAGCTTTTAAGAAGTGAAAAAATTGCAGTTGTACCGGGTACGGCATTCGGCGATAGTGGTGAAGGATTTATCCGTTGTTCTTATGCCTACAGTATAGCCAATATTAATGAAGCCTTAGAGCGAATTGACCGTTTTGTGAACGGGAAAGGGGCAGAATAATATGGCAATGAACATCGTACTGGTGGAACCGGAAATCCCCCAGAATACCGGCAATATTGCCCGAACCTGTCGTGCTACAGGCAGCGTACTTCATATTGTAAAACCCATGGGTTTTGAAATTGACGATAAAAAGCTGAAGCGGGCAGGACTGGATTATTGGCACGAGCTGGATATTCGTTATTATGAAAATCTGGAGGACTTCTTTGGAAAGTGCAAGGGAACCTATTATTTTTGTTCCACCAAGGCACAAAAAAGACATTCTGATGCAGTATATCAGGATGGGGACTATCTGGTGTTCGGTAAAGAAACCAAAGGTCTTCCGGAGGATTTACTACACGAACATTATGAGTCCTGCGTGCGGATCCCTATGCTACCGGATATACGGTCTTTAAATCTGTCCAATGCTGTTGCGATTGTGCTTTATGAAGCTCTTCGTCAGCTTGATTATGATTCTATGGAAAGCATCGGGCATTTAACTCAATATCCTGAAGATTAATAAAAAAGGAGAACCGAACATGGCAGAGAAAAAAAGCGCGAAAAGCTTTGAACAAACCATGCAGGAATTAGAAGAAACCGTAGAGGCCTTAGAAGCCGGTCAGGTCGAGCTTGATCAGGCTTTGGCTTTGTTTGAAAAAGGCATTAAGCTATCCCGCGCCTGTCAGAAATTTTTAGACCAGGCAGAACAAAAAGTCACCCGTTTAACCCAAGAGGAAAACGGTGAAATAAAGGAATATTCCTTTGAATAAATATAGCTCCATAGGAGGTTAGAATGGATTTTTTAACGGAATTTGAAGCAAAAATCAATATGGCAAACCAAGGTTTGCAAACCTACTTTGTAAAGAAAGAAAATCATCAGATGTCGGTGTATGAAGCAATGGAATACAGTCTGTTTGCCGGTGGTAAGCGGATTCGTCCCGTGCTTTGTCTTGCCTGCGCAGAATTGTTTGGCAATGCAGAAGAGGCGTTGCCTTTTGCCTGCGGTTTGGAAATGATTCATACATATTCTTTGATTCATGATGATTTACCCTGTATGGATGATGATGACCTGCGTCGAGGTAAGCCGACCAATCATATTGTGTTTGGCGAAGCAATGGCGGTTTTAGCCGGCGATGCCCTTTTAAATGCTGCCTTTGAAACTGTTTTAAACCATTCAAAGGTTAATCCTGCCATTACGCTGGAAGCACTGAAAATTATGGCAGAATTATCCGGTACGGAAGGTATGATTGGCGGTCAGGTAATTGACCTTGAATCTGAGGGGAAAAGTGTCGATGCCGTAACATTGATGGCAATGCATATACATAAAACCGGTGCTTTGATGATGTCTTCTGCGAAAGTTGGTGCTTTGGTTGGCGGTGGCAGCAAAGAAGATATTCTGAACATGGAGAATTTTGCTCGGTATTTGGGTGTTGCGTTCCAGATTAAAGATGATATTCTGGATGTAGAAAGCAGTACAGAGGTTTTGGGAAAAACCATCGGCAGTGACAGAGAAAATGACAAAACAACCTTTGTAACCCTTTATGGTTTGGAACAATCTAAAAAAATGTTGGAAGATTATACGCAAAAGGCGATTGAAACTTTGGAAATTTATGGCGAACGCGGAGCGTTTTTGAAAGAGTTATCTTTATTTTTGTTGCGTCGTGATCGATAAAACTATACGCATAATGCGTTAAGAAATGGTGATGAAATTGGTTGTTTTGACAAAATTGCTTTCAAACAAGGTTTTGATAACATCCTTATTGGGATGGCTGATTGCCCAAATATTAAAAGTCATCGTTGTGTTTTTTAAAGAAAAAAGGCTTGATATGCGCCGTATGGTAGGCTCCGGCGGAATGCCCAGTTCACATGCTTCTTTCGTTATGGCTCTGGTGACGGCTGTGGGATTTTCCTGTGGTGTTGATTCTGTTGAATTCGCTATTTCGGTGGTGTTGGCTTTTGTGGTTATGTATGATGCAACCGGTGTACGCAGAGAAGCCGGTCGTCAGGCAGAAATTTTGAATGACATTATTGAGAATTTCGGGCAGGATAGTTCAGAAATTATGGGAAAGCGGTTAAAAGAGCTCATTGGACATACGCCGATACAGGTGTTTGTTGGTGCGGTTTTAGGTGTTTTAATTGGCCTGTTTATGTATCTTTGTATTTGAGAAGAAGAAAAAACAAAAGATTTCATACGGGCGACGGAGAAAAAACCGAAATTTAAAGTTTAAACGTCAAAATTAAAGCTTTGTATTTAAATTTGACGTTTTACTTTTAAAAAAAGTATGATATAATATATTGTAGAGTGGTGCAGTATTCTAGTCAGTTCTGCTCATTCCCAGGACGGGCCTAAAAATCCGTTGAAGGGCACATCGATGAAGTTTCTGGTGCTTGCTTTCGACGCCCAGTCGGGGGTTGGTGCTGGGAGTTAAGGCTTAGGGGCGGCCTGCAATGGCATGCGGACCCCGACCCCTCTGCCGTGGAGACCTGTTCTTGTGCCATCAGATGCTCCGGCGCAGCTTGCTGCGTGGACGTTTATGAGGTACGAAGCAGGATTAAACCTGCCAGGCGGTGTGGATTTGTCTTTTGACAATGAAACGCTGTGGGCAGTGTAGCCTGCCTTGAGTGGTATTGGTGAATAGCGGATCAAATGCTTTGCTTTCGGCCAAAAGCATCGCATTATTGCTGCTTGAAACCTCTATTGCAAAAGAGGCTAAGAATGAGTTTGACTGTTTGGGAAAACCTCTAGACTGTTCGTTTTGAAGTGGATGAAGGACTGCAGTGCGGCTTGAGTGGCGATCCGGTTCTGCGACGGGTAACCCCGCAGATTGAGCATGAAAGGGAAACCGCTGATTTGGCGACATTTCAGCTGCTCTTTGGGAAATCCTACCGGACCTAAACCGCAAAATTAACTTTGTTCATTACCACTCTTTTAATATTTTTACAGCTGAAAAGGTGGTTATCTTGACAGACGACAGTAAACAAAAAAAATTAATAAAGATACGAAATAATAATGTGGGAAACAGAAAAGTGAGTTACAAGTGGGTCGTAACCATTATTATCTGGACTTTTTTCATTTCAGCTTTTATGCAAATGATTCAAACCGGATTAATGAGTCGAGTTACATTGCTTGTCGCTTGTCTTTTGCTGTTTTCTTTTATTTTAATCGGTATTGTGTTTGATATTATCGGTGTTTCAGTTACAGCAGCCAGTGAAGTTCCTTTCCATTCCCTGGCGGCACGTAAGGTACGCGGAGCCAAAGAGGCCATTCGTTTAATTCGCAATGCTGATAAAGTCGGCAACTTTTGTAACGATGTTATCGGTGATATCGCAGGTATTGTGTCAGGTAGTGCAACGACGGCTATTGTTGTCATGTTGAATAGTTTTAGTCAGGGAAACCACGAATTTGCTTTATCGATTGTGTTGGCAGGCTTGGTGGCAGCGTTAACTGTTGGTGGCAAAGCATTTGGTAAGGGCATTGCTATTTTAAACTGCAACTCAATTATTTTTAATGTTGGTAAAATAATCAGTTTTATCAAACCGGTGCGTGATAAAGATAGTAAAAAATCTAAGAAGGATAAAAAGAGGGAAAACAGTGAAGGCTATTAATGCAAAAACAAAATTGATGGGTGTTATGGGCAGTCCTATTGGTCACAGTCGTTCACCGGAATTGCATAATTTCCTGGCAGAACAGGTGGGATTAAACTATCGGTATCTTGCTTTTGAGCCCAAGCGAGAGGATTTAAAGAGGATTTTAGAAGGCGCAAAAGCGATGGGCATTGCCGGCTTTAATATTACATCTCCTTTTAAAGTGGATGTATTTTCTTTGATGGATGAACTTTCTGTTGAAGCAGAAAAAATGGGCAATGTGAATACAGTTGTTAATCAAGATGGACAATGGGTTGGGTATAACACAGATGGGGAAGGATTTTATCAATCCCTTCTTCGCAACGGTTTTGATGTTTCAGGCAAACATGTTTTGCTTTTGGGCACCGGCGGCACAGCCAGAACGTTATCGTATAAATTAGCACAAAAGGGTGCAGCATCAATTACAATTTCTTCCCGTCGTGAAAACGTACTCAAGGATGTGACTCCGGCGCTTTCGGATTATCCGCAAACGGCTTTGTTTGAAGGGTTTGACAGGGAGAAAGAATATGATTTAATAGTCAACTGTACACCGATGGGTATGGCACCCAATGAACATGTGAATCCTATGCCCCAAGGGGTTACATACCGTGAGGATATGCTTTGCTGTGATTTGATTTACAATCCTGCAAAAACTTTATTTTTGCAGGAAGCAGAAAAGCAAGGAGCACGGATTTTAAACGGTCGGGATATGTTTATTTATCAAGGAATACTAGCCTTTGAACTTTTTACAAATACAAAGCTCTCTAAAAGTATTTGCGACAGTGTATTTGAGAAATGGAGCATAATCAGTGGTGGAACGGAAGAGAATTGAATTAGCTGCTCAGGAAATCTTTGGGCAGTACATTCAGAATGAAGACAATTCAACCTATAATTTTACCAATATGTTCATTTGGTCCGGGGATGGATTTATTACCTACGGATTAACTGACGATTGCCTTGTTTTGTTCTTCCAGGGGAAAAAGCAACCCTTATCGGTTTCTTACCCTGTGGGAAAAGGAGATAAACGGGCGGCTGTTCTTAATGTATCTTCTTTTTTGGAGGAACAGGGCTTTCGGCCGGTATTCCGCAATCTTTCGGATTATATGGTAAAAGAAATGGAAGCTATATTCCCCGGCTGCTTTGAATTCATAGAGGATAGAAACACAGCAGATTACATTTATGAAACAGAAAAAATGATTACCCTTTCAGGCAAAAAGCTCCACGCCAAACGGAATCATTTTAACTACTTTAAAAATAATTATTCCTATGAATACAAAACGTTGACACAGGCCGATATGCCGGCGTGTATGGCATTGTTTGATGCCTGGGTAGCAGAAAAGGGCGGGGAAGAGGATATGACGGCATCCCGCAATGCGGCGGTCAAGCTTTTGGAGCATTTTGATGAATTGCCCGTCCGTGGTGGCGGCATTTATATCGACGGAAAGCTTTCGGCTTTTTCAATCGGTGAACCGGTATCGGAAGATACAGCTCTTATCCACGTGGAGTTTGCTTTGGATTACCGGGGACTTTTCAATGTCATTAACAGTGAATTCTGTGCCCATGAATGGACAGATTTTAAATATGTCAACCGTGAGGAGGATATGGGTCTTCCCGGTCTCAGACAAACAAAGCTTGCCTATCGACCGGCTTATCTTTTAGAAAAATTTAATGCGGTACAAATTAAACCGCTATCGTGAGAGGACGATGGAAATGGATTTAAAGAAAATTGATACAAATTTTGCCACCTGTTCGGTAAACGGTGTGGAGTTTACTATGTATCATCCTGCGGATTTGGGTCTGGAAGGCTTTCCGTGGCATGAGGAAAATGAACATAAGTTTACTCGCTTGCCGGAGAAAAAATTTTCCTTGTTTAATGAAAACTTGCAGGATTTATCAAAGTGCACAGCCGGTGGTGTTATTCGTTTTTGTACAAACAGCAAAGCGATTTTGTTAAAAGGCAGTTATCGGCCCTTTTGGATTATGCCTCATATGGCCATGGCCGGTCAGGCGGGATTTGATATTGTTCAGTGGGAAGATGGCAAGGGAATTTTCCATGCCAATCTGCAGATAGATTCCATCCCCGTGGCCGAGAAAAAATGGGATTTTGAATTTACTGCTACTTTGCCGGAAGGTATGAACGAATACAGAATTTTCATGCCGCTTTATGCCGGGGTTGAACACTTGGAAATCGGTTTAGAAGCAGGTTCAACGGTAGAACGGGCACCGATACATAAAATAGAAAAACCCATTTTGTTTTATGGTTCTTCCATCACCCAGGGGGGATGTGCATCCCGCCCCTCTAACTGCCACGCTGCATTGCTTTCTCAGGCAGTGGATGCTGAGCAGATAAACTTAGGTTTTTCCGGCAATGCTAAAGGAGAAAAGGAAATGGCAGAGCTCATTGCTTCTTTGGATTTATCCTGTTTCGTGATGGATTATGATTATAATGCGCCCACTCCGGAACACCTGCAGGAAACCCATGAATCATTTTTTAAGATTATTCGTGAAAAGCATCCTGATTTGCCGGTGGTTATGGTCAGTCGCTGTTTTACCAATCCGGATAACCTGGAGGACACAACCAAACGCCGGAATATCATTATGCAAACCTACTCAAACGCCCGTGCAAAGGGCGATAAAAATGTTTACTTTGTGGACGGTATGAATACCTTTGCCCAAGAAGCCATTGAGTGGCCTACGGTTGACAGATGCCATCCCACGGACTTAGGTTTTTACCTGATGACGAAACGAATTTTGCCAACCCTTAAGCAGGCATTGGGAATATTCTAAAAGAAAGAAGTGTACATATGGATTTAGCAACATTAGATAAGAATTTTGCCGTAACAAAAGTAGAAGGCGTTGAGTTTCAGATGTTCACGCCACAAGAGTTGACCTTGGAAGGCTTTCCCTGGGAGAACATTAACGCAAAACCTTATAAAAGATTGCCGGATGAACTTGAGGTCAGTCCGGAGGTGGCACGACTTTTGCAGCATTCTTCCGGTGGTGTTATCCGTTTTTGTACCGATAGTGAAGCCATTATGCTCAAAGGGTGTTATATTCCTTTTGCGCCCTCACCCCGCACACCGCCTTCCGGTCAGAGTGGCTTTGACGTGATGATGTGGGAGAACAGCAAAAACATTCTGGTGATGAATTTCCAGAAGAGTGCGGCAGATGCTTGCGCGGAAAAATTTGATTTTGAATATTCCTGCTACTTGCGCGACGGTATGCACGAATACAGAATTTATATGCCCACCTATGCAGGGATTGAATGGCTTGAAATTGGCTTGGTGAAAGGCTCAAAGGTGGAAAAAGCACCGGCGCACAAAACAGAAAAACCGATTTTATTCTACGGCTCTTCCGTTACGCAGGGGGCCTGTGCATCTCGTCCGTCCAATGGTCATGCGCCTCTTTTGGCTGCCATCGCTGATGCAGAACTGATTAACTTAGGTTTTTCCGGCAATGCTTTGGGTGAGCCGGAGTGGGCAGAGTGGATTGCTAAGCTGGATTTATCCTGCTTTGTGATGGACTACGACCACAACGCACCTCACGTTGAACATTTGCGCAAGACTCACGAACCATTTTTCAAAATTATTCGTGAAAAGCATCCTGATTTGCCGGTGATTATCATCAGCAAACCCTTTGGAAAAATTGAGAATTATGAGCTGGATATCGAGCGACGCGATATGGTGAAGCAAACCTATTTAAATGCACGGGCTCAGGGTGATGAAAATGTTTATTTTGTGGATGGTATGGAATTCTTTAAAGAAGTGGGCTATGAATATCCCACGGCTGACCGCACCCATCCCACAGATTTAGGATTTTACTTAATGACAAAAGCCATTGAGCCTGCCTTACGAGAGGCGCTTAAACTGTAACAATAAACCCCTTACAGAATAGTATGAAGTAAGAACTGTTCTGTGAGGGGTTTTTATGTTGAAAGGATTATGGTGTGATTTTTTACGGAGTCTGGATACGATGGAGTCAGAGCTTCGCTGTTTGTGTAATAAAGAGAAAAAAAGAGGAAAAAACAGTTGCAAGGAAGAGAAGAACTGTGTTTCCTCAACAGAGTGTTGCGATTTTTTTCAAGAGGAATGTTGTTGTGATCGAATAGAGAAAAAGTGTTAATGATTATTTTTCAATTCTCACTTTTTCAGCAATGTTTTCAAGATATTCAGCAATCACGGTGACCTCTACCGTGTCTTCATCGAGGACAGTGTATTCCCAGCGACTGTTTGTACAGGTAGCATCTGGCGGAGTGATTTCGTCGATGGCAGACAGTAATTTTCTGGCACCGCTTTCCACAGTGCTGTCTACAGTTGATTTTTCATAGTCGGTATGCAGTTCGGCATATTTGACCGTTGAAAGACCAATGCCCAGATGATAGCCAAACAGACTCAACTCGCGTTCGCTTGTGGTTGTGCTGAATTCTGTATATTGGGGAGAAGGATTGCGGTAAAAAGGAATGTTAAGACCAAATAAATGCAGGGTTGTTTTTTTGGATATGTTGCCGGTCTCGGTGGTTTTGGGCACCCAAAGGGAAAAAGCTTTTGTCTCTTCGTACCAAACCCTAGCATACACAGAACCTTCCGATTGCACCTGTCTTGGGTCAACGCCTTTTTCGCTGAGAATGAGCCCGCTGACTAACAAATCGCCCTTGCGGACGGTATCACCTAAAGAAATGACCGGTTCACCGTTTTTGATGACCATTGAATCGATAACACCGTCTTTGGAAGCAATCAAATGACAGAAGTCGTGGGGGTCGAAAATGTCGGGAGGCATAACACGTTCTTTTACCTGAATGCTTACTTTTGAACCGGTTTTATCTACCCAAAGCCATGCCAGTTCCGGTACGGCAAGGAGCATTTTTGTCTGAATCTTTTTTTCATCTATGCGTGGTCTGAAAGCGCCGACCTTCAAACCGCATTCTGCCAGTTGCTCTTTGATGTAAGTAACGGAGAGCTTTTCGCATCCTACAATTTCCATTTTCCATACAAATTGATTAATTAAAACAGTAAACAACAGGCAAAGAAGGAGACCTGTGAGAAATAACTTTCGTTTTTTGGCATGATTTAACCAAATGGGGAGCCCCCGTTTTTCAATAATTTTAATGTGCACACCGGTTTTTCTGGCAATGGGCGGCAGCAGACGAAATCCACGGATGCTGATACAGCATCTGATTAAATGACGGGAACAGGAAAACGTATTCCAAATGAAAATATGGCGTCCGGCACAAACGTTTAAAAAACGTTCAGGATACCGCCCGCTGACGGTGATGACCAAATATCCGCGAAGAAAGTAAAATAAGCGTGTCAACTGCATATGATAACTCCTTTCAGATAATGGACAAGCCGCTAACGGTGCCACGAATGAAAATTTCTTCATCTGTTATGGCTATGATTTGCAGTTCTTTGCCGGAAACGGTAATGCGATGATGTTTGCTTCGGAGACGGATTTCCTCCGGCTCATACCCCTCAATATACTTGTAATTTTCTATTGTCAGCTCCTTGTTGTCATTCATAATAAATCTGGGAACATCGGCAACCATATCCAAAGGAATATCCAATAGTCCGGCAAGCTGATGTGTCCGGTTCTTTTTGTTCTTCACATAACCACCTCGTATGTTATTTTTATGCGGTCTTCATCATATTCATTACTAAAGACCGTATAGAAAGAATGTGATGGAAGTGAGAAAAAAAGTATTTTATATGGTGGTTTTATTATTCTTATGTCTGCTTGCTCTTCAGTCCGAGCAGGTATTACCGGCGATGAGGGAGGCAATGATTCTGTGTTACCGGACGGTGATTCCTTCTTTGTTTCCGTTTTTTGTGCTGTCCGGCTTGCTTCTTTCCAGCGGTTTTGCAGAACAATGTGCCAGGAGGCTGTCTGTTATAATGAAACCATTGTTTAATGTGGGCGGAGCCGGGGCACTGAGCGTTGTTATAGGACTCATCAGCGGGTATCCTATGGGAGCTAAAGTGACAGCGGAGTTATATAAAAACGGGAGTATCAGTAAAACCGAGGCAGAACGATTGCTCCCCTTTTGTAACAATTCAGGTCCATTGTTCGTTATTGGCGCGGTTGGGGCAGGAATGTTTGGTAGCGGAAAAGTGGGAATGCTTTTATATGCCATTCACGCCGTCTGTGCCTTGCTGGTAGGGATATGCTTTCGGTTTTACGGTAGGCAGTCACGGCAAATGTCGAGTGTACTTGTCCGCAAGCAAAAGTCTGCGGAACAAAACTTTGCGGCGGTAGTGACGGCAGGGGTAGATACCGTGCTGGCGGTGTGTGGATGTATTTTGCTGTTTGCTGCCGTAATGGCTTGCCTGCTGCCCTTTGCAGAAATGGCTTTGCCTGCAGAATGGTTGCTCAGCGTTAAGGGGATTGCAGAGGTAACCTCCGGTTGCTTTGCAGTGGTTCAGTCAGGTCTTTCTGCGCGGATTACGGTGAGTTTGGTTGCGGGTTTTCTTGGGTTTGGCGGTCTGTGCGTTATGATGCAAGCAAAAGGGATGCTGCAAGGGACGGATATCCGTTTTAAAACATATGTCTACGGCAAAGTGCTTCACGGTGCTTTTTCAGCATTAATGACCTTTTTTGTCTATCCTCATATCTTTTTGGATTCTGTTTCTGTCTTTGCAGTTATGGGTGGGGATCAGATTTGGCTGTCTGTTTTAAACAGCTCGTCCATCTTAGGGTCCATTTTGGTTGTTTTTTCTTGCATATTTTTGTGCATCAAGCTCAAAAAATAAAAATAAGTATCGAAATATTTATGCAGTATATACAAAAAATATAGGATTTTTTTGGCTTTTATTTCAATTCCTTCCCGTTGACATGGAACGGAATTTATGATAACATTATAAATAAGTATAAATTTATACAAAATGCAGTAATTTTCCTGGTTCTAAAAGGCGTTTTGGAATAATTACAGGTGTTTTTGCATACATATATATTTGTGCGCTTTTTATGAAAGATAAAGGACGATGTGATATGACAAAACAACAAGCAGTAGTTACAGAGCATACATTATCCATAAGCGAAGAATATGATTTGTTTCATCGCGGCGAAAATTACCACGCGTATCGGTTTATGGGTGCACATTGTCTTGGCGATGACCGTTATGTGTTCAGAGTGTGGGCACCCTGCGCCAAAAGTGTTTCGGTTGTTGGTGATTTCGATGGCTGGGACAGGGATGCTCATCCTATGTCAAAAGTATCTTATGGCGGCATCTGGGAAGTACAGGTTGCAGACCTGAATCCTTTTGCTTTATATAAATACTCTGTAGAAACTCAATCGGGTGAAATTCGACTGAAAGCTGATCCTTACGGATTTCATTTTGAAACACGCCCCGGCACGGCCACAAAGCTGTATGAGCTTTCCGGATTTGTCTGGTCAGATGATGAATATTTACAAAAACGAGGCAGTCAAAACATTCTGGCGAGCCCAATGAACGTGTATGAAGTTCATGCCGGCTCCTGGAGGCGGTTTGCTGACGGTGCCTTTTTTAATTATCGGAAACTGGCTGAAGAACTGATTCCTTATATCTTGGATATGGGCTATACCCATATTGAGCTTTTGCCCGTTAGTGAATATCCTTATGACGGCTCCTGGGGATATCAGGTCACAGGTTATTATGCTCCGACCGCCCGTTATGGAACACCCCACGATTTTATGTATTTTGTAAATGAATGTCACAAGGCCGGTATTGGTGTGATTATCGACTGGGTGGCGGCACATTTTCCTAAGGATGAAATGGGACTTTATGAATTTGACGGCAGCTGTTGCTATGAATATGCCGACCCGCTAAAAAATGAGCATCCCGACTGGGGTACCCGTATTTTTGATTATGAGCGGGGCGAAGTACAATCCTTTTTAATTTCCAATGCTCTGTTCTTCTTAGAACAGTATCATATTGACGGCATTCGCGTGGATGCAGTTGCTTCCATGCTGTATTTAGATTACGGTCGCCGTGATGGTGCCTGGCGTCCGAACCAATATGGCGGTCGTGAAAATCTGGGTGCAGTTGCTTTTTTGCAAAAACTGAACAAAGCCGCTTTTAGTGCTGTTCCTTCCGTCTCGATGATTGCCGAGGAATCGACAGCTTGGCCGATGGTGACCAAGCCGGTGGATGATGGGGGCTTAGGCTTTTTGTTTAAGTGGAATATGGGTTGGATGAACGATGCGCTGTCTTATATGTCCAAAGATCCGTTTTTCAGAAGCGGTGTGCATCATCAGCTGACGTTTTCCATGACTTATGCTTTTTCGGAAAATTATATTTTGCCTTTATCTCACGATGAAACGGTTCACGGAAAATGTTCTCTTATTAACAAAATGCCGGGACCTTATGAACAGAAATTTGCCAACTTGCGTGCCTTTTTGGCCTATCAGATGGCGCATCCCGGCAAGAAACTGTTGTTTATGGGGGATGAGTTTGCCCAGTTCATAGAGTGGGATTATCAAAAAGAGCTGGATTGGGTGCTTTTAGATTATGAATATCATCAAAAATTCCGTGAATGTATACGGGATTTGAATCATTTATATTTGAATAATCCTCCCTTCTGGGAAGTTGATAGCGGATGGGACGGATTTTTATGGCTGGTAACAGATGATTATCAGCAAAACATTCTGGCCTTTATCCGTCGGGATAAAAAGGGTCACGAAATTTTATGTGTGTTTAATTTTTCGCCTGTTTGTCGGGAGGAATACCGGATAGGATTACCAAAGCCTTCCCGTTTGCGGCGATTGTTATTTACCGATGATAAAAAATACGGTGGCGAGGGCATTAAACAAAAGCAAGTGGCAACGGAGACGGTTCCGTTTCACGGTTATGACCAGAGTGTTGCCATTACAGTGGCCCCTATGTCTGCTGCATTTTATGAGATTAAAAATATGAGAGTAAAGAGAAAGGAGCTAAAGGAGAAATTATGAGCAGAAAGAAAAGCATAGCCATGCTCTTAGCCGGCGGTCAGGGAAGCCGCTTAGGTTCACTTACCCGGCACATTGCAAAACCTGCAGTACCCTTTGGCGGAAAGTACAGAATCATCGATTTTACCTTGTCTAACTGTGTGAATTCCGGCATTGATACGGTGGGTGTGTTAACCCAGTATAAGCCATTGGAGCTCAATGACTATATCGGGAACGGACAGCCATGGGGTTTAGACAGAAACCGTGGTGGTGTCCACATTCTGCAGCCTTATACCAAGATTAATTCCAAGTCCTGGTATGAAGGAACTGCCAATGCCATTTTTCAGAACATTAAATTCATTGAACGGTATAACCCAGGTTATGTTGTGATTCTCTCAGGCGACCACATTTACAAAATGGATTACAGCAAGCTGGTGAACTTCCACGAGGACAATGAGGCAGACTGCACCATTGCGGTGATTGATGTTTCCTGGGAGGAAGCAACCCGTTTCGGCATTTTAAGCACAGATGCAGAGGGCAGAATTACCGAGTTTGAAGAAAAACCCAAAAAGCCAAAGAGTACAAAGGCTTCTATGGGTGTTTATGTCTTTAGCTGGGACGTGCTGAAGAAATACTTAACAGAAGACGATAAATCGGAAAAATCGGCACACGATTTCGGCAAAAATGTTATTCCGGCTATGTTGAAGGATAACAAACGGCTGTATGCCTGGGAGTTTTCCGGCTACTGGAAGGATGTTGGTACCACCGAGAGTTTGTGGGAAGCCAATATGGATATGTTAAATCCTGCCTGCGGTCTGTATTCCGATGATGACGATTTGCGTATTTACGCCCGTAACTATGAAGGTCCGCCGACCTATGTAGCAGAGGGAGCAGAGCTTTCAGAGTCCATTATCACAAAGGGATGCAATGTGGCAGGCTATGTACATTCTTCCGTTGTCTCCAGCGACTGCGTAATTGAACAGGGGGCTCAGGTCATTTCCTCTGTTTTGTTGCCCGGCGTAACGGTTAAAAAAGGTGCCACAGTGCAATATGCCATTGTGGGGCAGGAGGCCGTGATTGAAGAAGGCGCTATGGTAGGTAAAAAACCTTCCCCGGATGAAAGCCTTGAAATTACAGTGATTCCCGAACATAAAAAAATAACCGGTACGGTCGTGTAGGAAGGAGGCGGCACTTATGAAAATGATGGGTATTATTTTTTCGAACATATATGATGATCGTTTAGGCGATATTTCAAGCCACAGAACGTTGGCATCAATTCCCTACGGCGGCCGCTACCGCCTGATTGACTTTGTGCTTTCCAATATGGTGAATTCCGGCGTTTCAAATGTCGGTGTGATTACCAAACAGAATTACCAGTCCTTAATGGACCACTTAGGCAGTGGCAAGGAGTGGGATTTAGACAGAAAGGTAGACGGCTTATTTATCCTGCCGCCCTTCGGCACCGGACAAAAAAGCGTATACCGCGGCAAAATTGAAGCACTGTGGGGTGCAAGACGGTTTTTAGAACGTTCTAATGAGGAATATGTGCTGCTTGCTGATTCCAACATCATCTGTAATATCGATTACCGTTATCTGCTGAAGCTCCATGTTAAATCCGGCGCACAGATCAGTATGATTACCAAAAAAGAAAAAATTACCGGTCACGATGATGTGAAGGATATGGTGGTGCGGTCTGACTTTGACGGTCGCGTGGTGGATGTGCTGATGCATTACGGTATTCCCGGTGTGGAAAACTGCGGCATTGGTATGTATATTTTAAAACGCGAGTTTTTGCTGGAGCTTCTCCACGAAGCCAATTCCTATAATTTAGTGGACTTTGAACGGGAAATCCTCCAGGCAAAATGCAATCTGTTAAATATTCATAACTTAGAATTTCAAGGTAACATTCTGCGGATTGATAACGTAGCCCGTTACTTTGAGGCCAATATGGCGTTGCTTGATAAGTCTGTCCGTGAGGAAATGTTCTTCCGTTGCGGACCGATTTACACCAAAATCCGTGACGAGGTTCCCACACGATATACCCAGGGCTGCTGCCTGAAAAACAGCCTGATTGCCGACGGTTGCGAAATTGAAGGCGAAGTAGAAAATTCTATTTTGTTCCGTGGTGTAAAGGTGGGCAAGGGTGCTAAAATCAGAAACTGTATTTTAATGCAGGATACCATTATTGAAGAGAATGTAGAACTGGATTATACCATTTGCGATAAGGACGTTACCATACAAGCCGGTCGTGTTATGATGGGCGCTCCGGCACATCAGATCATCATCGGCAAAGGTAAGGTTGTGTAATACTGAAGGAGGAAACCCAATTTGAAAATTTTGTTCGCAGCGGCGGAGGCCGCACCCTATATTAAAATCGGTGGCTTGGGCGACGTTGCCTATGCTTTGCCGAAAGAGCTGGCAGCACAAGGCGAGGAAGTGGCTGTTGTTTTGCCGCTTTATAAAAGCATTAAAGAAAAACATGTAACCGAAATGGAGTTCCTTTGCGATTTTTCGGTGCCTCTTGCCTGGCGGCAGGTTTATGCCGGTGTATTCCGGCAAATGTGCGGCAATGTGACCTATTATTTCATCGACAATGAATATTACTTTTTCAGAGATTCGGTATATGGTCATTTTGATGACGGAGAACGGTATGCTTATTTTTGCAAGGCTGTTCTGGAAATGCTCCAATATATTGATTTTATACCGGATGTCATTCATTGTAACGACTGGCAGTGTGCGCTCATTCCCTTGTTTTTAAAAACATTTTATCAGGCTGTTCCGGCCTATGGCCCTATCAAAACTATGTTTACGATACATAACATAGAATATCAGGGTCAGGCTCCGTTTTCCTTTGCTCATGAGGTTATGGGACTGCCGGAAAATCGGATACCGGATGTAGCCTTCGGCGGTTGCCTGAATTTTATGTTTTCTGCTATTTGCCTTGCTGATAAGGTGACAACAGTGTCTCAAAGTTATGCAGAGGAATTGAAAACTGCCTATTATGGCAAAGAACTGTGTCAGGTACTGGATGGGGTTTCCTATAAATTCTGCGGTATCACCAACGGTATTGATGCAGAGCTTTTTAATCCGCAAAATGATACGCATTTGTTCCATCGCTATAGCATTAAAGCGATGGGCGGTAAAAAAATTGGTAAACGTAAGTTACGGGCTTACCTGGGTCTTGAAAATGATGAAGAAGCACCCATTGTGGCAATGATCAGCCGTTTGGTGGGTCACAAAGGGTTAGACTTGGTAGAATATGTCCGTCATGAGCTGATGCACCGCCGTTTGCAACTGGTTGTGTTGGGAACAGGGGATGAACAGTATGAAAATATGTTCCGTGAACTGGCATATCAATATCCGGGACGAGTGAGTGCCAACATCCGGTTTGACGGTGATTTGGCCAGCAAAATTTATGCAGGGGCAGACTTGTTCTTAATGCCTTCAAAAAGTGAGCCTTGCGGTCTTTCGCAAATGATTGCCATGCGCTACGGTACCATTCCCATTGTCCGTGAAACCGGAGGATTGAAGGATACCGTTTGGCCGGTGAACCCGGAAACGGGTGAAGGCAGAGGCTTTACCTTTAAAAGCTATAACGCGCATGATATGCTTTCCGCTGTGGATCGTGCCCTGTATTTTTATTATGAAAAGAAACCCGAATTAAAGCAGGTTATCCGTAACAATATGGAAACAGATTTCAGCTGGCAAAATGCCGCGATGCAATATCTAGCTATTTATCAATCTATGTAACCGGCAGAGAGGAGAACATTTTAGTGGAAGTAAATAAAAAGCAATTAAAAAAACAAATCGAAGAAAGAATTATGCGTCGTTTCGGCTGTGCACCGGAGGAAGCAACACAAATACAGTTTTATAAAGCTGTTTGCGAAATTTTAAGAGAAATGCTGTCAGATAAGCGGAGTGCCTTTTCTGCTGACAGAAAGAAACAAAAAGCCAAACAGGTTTATTATATGTCTATGGAGTTTTTAACGGGTCCTTCCCTAAAAAACCACGCCTATCATTTAGGCGTAACCAAAGCACTTACAGAGGTGCTTTCTGAGTATAACCAATCATTTGCTGATTTGTGTGAAATGGAACCCGATGCAGGTTTGGGTAACGGCGGTTTGGGTCGTCTGGCTTCCTGCTATCTGGATGCGTTAACCACCAAAGCGGTTCCCTGTACCGGCTTTTCCATCCGTTATGAATTTGGTATTTTCAAACAGAAAATCGTAGACGGCTGGCAGATGGAGTTCCCCGACAACTGGTTGGAGCGCGGTGATGTGTGGCTGATTCCCCGTAAAGAGGATGAAATTAAAGTGCATTTTGGCGGTCGTGTGATGGAAAGCTGGCAGGACGGTAAAAATGTGGTCAGCTATCAGGATACCAGCACTGTTGTGGCCGTGCCTTATGATATGCTGATTTCCGGTTATGACACCAATGCTGTGAATAAGCTGGTTTTATGGAGTGCAAAATCCACAGACAGCTTAGATATGGACTTGTTCTCCCGCGGTGAATATGCCAAAGCCATGGAGCAGAACTCAATGGCAGAAGCCATTTCCAAGGTGCTCTATCCGGCAGATGACCACTACAAAGGTAAGGAACTGCGCTTGAAACAGCAATATCTGTTAGTCAGCGCTTCTGTGCAGACCATCCTTCGGGATTTCTTAAAAGAAAATGATGATATTCATATGCTGCCTGAGAAGGTAGCCATTCATATTAACGATACCCATCCTTCTATGTGCGTGCCGGAATTGATGCGCATTCTGCTGGATGAACACGGTCTATCCTGGGATGAAGCCTGGGACATCTGCACTAAAACTTTGAGCTACACTAACCATACCATTATGAGTGAAGCCTTAGAGGTTTGGCCGGTATCCTTGTTCTCAACTCTGTTGCCTCGTATTTATCAGATTGTTTGCGAAATTGACAGACGCTTCTTGGTGTTCTTAAATGAAAAATATGGCGGCGATACAGGTAAAATCAATTATATGAAAATTCTGGAAAACGACCGTGTCAAAATGGCAAACCTTTGCCTGGCTTGCTGTCATAAAGTTAACGGCGTATCCGCTTTGCATACAGACATTTTGAAAGAAGATGTCTTCCGTGATTTCCATCAGGTGATGCCCGGCAAGTTTATCAATGTAACCAACGGCATTGCTTACCGTCGCTGGCTGTGCCAGTCCAATCCTGAGCTTACATCCTTCCTTTGCGAGCTGATTGGCGACGGATTCTTAAAGAATGCCGAAGAACTGGAAAAATTAAAGGCCTTTTCTGGTGACCAGACCGTTTTAGATGAACTGCAGAAAATCAAGCTGAAGAACAAGCTGCGGCTTGTGTCTTATATTGAAGAGCACAACGGTGTGCACGTTGACCCTGCTTCCTTATTTGATGTGCAGGTAAAACGTTTGCACGAATATAAGCGTCAGCTTTTAAATGCTTTGCATATTTTATCCCTGTATCACAGTCTGTTGGAAGATCCCGGTCAGGAATTCCAGCCCCGCACCTTTATTTTTGGTGCCAAGGCTTCTGCCGGCTATGTAATGGCAAAACAGATTATCCGTCTGATTAATTGCATTGCAAAAGAAGTGAACTCTAACCCCATTACAAGGGATAAACTGAAGGTTATCTTCATTGAAGATTACCGCGTATCCTTAGCAGAACTGATTATTCCTGCAGCTGAAATTTCCGAGCAGATTTCCGTTGCCGGCAAAGAGGCTTCCGGTACGGGCAATATGAAGCTGATGATTAACGGTGCGATTACGTTAGGTACCTTAGACGGCGCCAATGTAGAAATTCATCAGGCTGTTGGCGATGATAACATTTTCCTCTTCGGTATGACCACACCTGAAGTGCAGGCTCGCCAGAGAGAAGGCTATGATCCCAGCCGTATGATTGAAAGCGATCCACAGGTACGCCGTGCTATTGAATATCTGCAGCAGGGCATTGGTGGAGCCGATTTCTCTGACCTCATCTGGTCCTTAACCGGTCGCGGTCAGGATACCTATATGACATTGGCAGACTTTTCCGATTATTGCCGAGCACAGCGTGTGGTACAGGAAACCTACTTTGACCGCACGAAATTTAACCGTATGTCCCTTTATAACATTGCAGGTGCAGGTATTTTCTCATCTGACCGCAGCGTCATGGAATACTGCAACAACATCTGGGATGCAAAACCTGTTAAAAAAGGAGCGAAGGGCTGATGAACATTCTGTTTGACAGCAGAAATGAACAGTTTAAAAAGCCTTTCGGTTGTTTGGTTCAAAAGGATACTGTAACCGTCAACCTGTTTATTAAGGACGCCGGGGAAACCGGCGTCCTTTTCCTGCTGGAAAAAGACGGGGAGGATACAGTGTCGTATGTTATGGAGAAAACCGGTGAAGTAAACGGCTATGGCGTGTATTCCGCCGGTGTTACCATAGGAGATGCCGGTTTATATTTTTATTGTTTTAAAATTCTGTGGGAAAACGGTGAGCAGCTTGTTTACCGCGATACCTATAACCGACCGGTATGCGGTGAGGGCAGAAGGTGGCAGCTCACTTGCTACAGGGAAGCCTATGAGCCTCCTGAAAGCTTTTATGGCGGGGTGATGTATCAGATTTTCCCCGACCGTTTTAACCGTAAAGGTCTGTGCGATGCCAAGGACAAGCTCACGCCTTTTTATATTCACGAAAACCTGAACGACACGCCTGTTTTTCTGCCGGATAGCGAAGGCACCATCTGGAACAACGATTTCTATGGCGGTAATTTTGCCGGCATCATAGAAAAATTGCCGTATCTGCAATCTTTGGGCGTGAACATAATCTATTTAAACCCTATTTTCAAGGCCTATTCCAACCATCGGTATGATACGGCAGATTATATGCAGGTAGACCCGCTGTTGGGCACCAATGAGGATTTTAAAATCTTCTGCGATAAAGCTCATAAACTGGGGATGCGGGTGATTTTAGACGGCGTTTTTTCACATACAGGCAGCGACAGCTTGTATTTTGATGAATATAACCGTTTTGGCGGCGGTGCTTGTCACGACTGGAATTCGCCTTACAGAGAATGGTATCAGTTTGAGGAATATCCCCATAAATACACCAGCTGGTGGGGGATTAAAACCCTGCCATGTGTGGATGAAAACAATACATCGTATCAGCAGTATATTATTGAAGATGAAAACAGTGTCATCCGTTACTGGCTCCGTCAGGGGGCAGATGGTTGGCGGCTGGATGTGGCCGATGAACTGCCGGACGGCTTTTTATATAAACTGTACAAGACAGTGAAGGAAGAAAAGGTGGATAGCCTTGTGATTGGCGAAGTCTGGGAAGACGCTTCCAACAAAATCAGTTACGGTAACCGTCGGCATTATCTGCAGGGCGGCTGCTTAGACGGTGTGATGAACTATGTGTGGCGGGATGCCATTATCCGTTTTGCACGCCAAGAAATGAGTGCAGAAGATTTTTGCGAGAGTGTTATGACCTTGTGCGAGCATTATCCGAACGCGGCACTTCATTCTATGATGAACATTCTATCCACTCACGATACACCGAGAATTCTGACAGTATTGGGAATTGACAACGTTCCCCAAAGCCGTGAAGAACGTGCGGTATACCGTTTAACGGAAAAACAACTGGAGCTTGCCAAGAATAGGCTCATTTTGGCTTCGTTTTTACAATTTGTGTTGCCGGGTTGCCCGGATGTTTACTACGGGGATGAAATTGGTTTAGAAGGCTTTGAAGACCCGTTTAACAGAGGGTATATGGGTGACGCAAAAGGCGATAATGACATTTTTAGCTGTTATGAGAAATTATCAGCCATTAAGAATCAATATAAGCCGTTGCAACGGGGTAGCGTGGAGCCTGTGTTTGCCGACAAGGGTGTTTTTGCCTTTTACCGTATGTATGGCGAAGAAAAGGTGCTTTGTCTTGTCAATGGGGGAGATGTACCGTATTCCGTTCCTTTATCCGGCGAAAAGATTCTCTATAGTGCCAATGCACTGTCAGAGGAACAGCAAATGATGCTTTTACCCTATGGCTGTGTGTGCCTGGAAAAATAAACAGTCACAAAAATGCCCCATAACGCATAGAATCATTAGTAAAGGTTAGCAGATAGGCGGTGCCGATATGCGTCTGGGTGAAAAAAAACGGATTTGTATCAAAAATAACCGGATTAACCGTAAAAAGGTATCCGGTTTTTTGATTTTGCTGTTATTTGTTTCTATGATTGGAACCTGTATTATTTATTTCCTTAAATCGGTGCAGCCTTTGTTATTGGAGATGGCAAGAAATCAGACAAAAGTAATTGCGGAGCAGGCTGTTCAGCGAGCTGTTGGGAAACTGTTTGAAAATATCAGCTATACAGAATTTATTAAGCTTTCCCGTTTAGAAGATGGCACAATCAGCGCCTTAGAATCCGATATGATGCGAGTTAATCAGCTAAAGGCAGAAGCATCCATTGTCATCCAAAAAGAAATTGGAGAAATTGATGAAACGGAAATAAAAGTTCCCTTAGGCAGCGTAACGGGTAGTGTTTTGTTTGCCGGTATGGGACCTGACCTACCGGTTACGTTAGTGCCTTACGGCAGAACTGAGGTAGAGTTTAAAAGTGAATTTACAGAGTCGGGGATTAACCAGACCCATCTGGAAATCAGTTTAATGGCTAAAAGCCATGTGGGGATTATTATGCCGACCGGAAGAACTGCGGCTGAAATTGTTACAGAGTTGCCGGTGGTACAGACGGTTATTGTCGGAAAAATACCGGATAATTATGTAAATATTGACCGGGTGGGAGAAGAATTTGAAGGCGATGTGATGGATTTAATCAATTAGATTGACAATGAATAGGGTTTATGCTAAAATAGTTGCAGGTGAAACAGTTTCACTTGCAACTATTTTTTGGTGGTGTTTGTATGGCAACAATTATGCGGAAAATGAATATGATCAGTCGTTGTGAAGCCTTATATCGAACGGCACAAAAATCAGTGGATTTGCCGGGGCTTTACCACAGCTATGTGTTGGCGATTTGTCATCAGCCGGGAAAATCTCAGGATTTTTTGGCAAAGCATTTATGTATAAACAAAAGCAGTGTGGCACGGCATTTATCCTTTTTGGAGCAGGAAGGCTATATCACCCGTCAAACCTGCGTAGATGATAAGCGGGAACTTCTGGTATTTCCAACTGAGAAAATGCTTGCCGTCCATCCTTTGGTGGTGTCTATTACCAAAGAATGGAATACCCGTTTGGCGGAAGGGATAACAGAAGAGGAACTGTTTATTTTTCACACTGTTTTAGATAAGATGATGGAAAAATCGCAGAGAATTCTGGAGATAGAGGAGGATCGGTCGTGAAAACAGTTTTTGCATATTTAAAGGGCTATTATGGTCGTATGGTTTTTGGGTTTTTGATTAAATTAGCTGGGGTATGCAGCGAGCTGATGCTGCCTTTTATTTTGAGTCATATTCTGGAAAATGTTGTTAAGAGAGATGTGATGGATATTCTTTTTTGGGGCGGTTTAATGCTGCTTTGCGCCGGCTTGGGCTGTGTTTTAAATTTGACCGCCAACCGGATGGCGGCCAAAGTCTCCAGAAATTTTGCAGAAATAATGCGTAAAAATCTGTTTGCTAAAATTCTGCATCTTTCTGCGGCACAAACGGATCGATTCACCATTCCTTCCCTGGAATCACGTATAACTACGGATACATATAATGTGCATCAATTTGTGAATATGATGCAGCGGATTGGTGTGCGTGCCCCCATTATTTTAATTGGCGGTATCACCATCACCTTACTGATGGATGCGGCTTTATCGTTAACCATGATTGCCATTTTACCCTTCATTTTTATTACCGTGTTCTGCATTTCTCGAAAAGGTGTACCTTTGTATGCAAAAATACAAAAGTCGGTAGATAATATGGTGCGAGTCGTCCGCGAGGATGTGCAGGGCATCCGCGTGATTAAGGCACTTTCAAAAGTCGGCCATGAGCATCGCCGGTATGACAATGTGAATCAGACGTTAGTGGCTGATGAAAAACGCGCCGGTCGGATTATGGGTAGTGTGAATCCCATTATGGTTATGTTTATGAATATGGGCAGTGTGGCGGTTATTGCTTTGAGCAGCAACCGTGTTTCCCAAGGTCTTTCTCAGCCGGAAACCATTATTGCATTTATGCAGTATTTTACGATGATTTCCATGTCTATGATGACGGTCAGCAATATGTTTATGCGGTATACCAAGAGTGCGGCATCAGCAAAACGTATTGAAGAAGTGTTGCTGACAGAAGAAGACATCTCCGTATATTCTAAAGAGGAATATAAAGACAAAGAAACCGATGCACGCATTGTGTTTGACAACGTAAGCTTTTCTTATAACGGTAAGCGTGAGAATCTGAAAAATCTCAGTTTCTCAATCCCGAAAGGTGGCTCCTTGGGGATTATTGGTGCTACGGGCTCAGGGAAATCGACACTTATAAAGCTGCTATTGCGGTTTTACGATGTGAATCAGGGTGGTATCTACTTAAACGGAGAGGATATTCGTACCATAGAAAAAGACAGGCTCTATGCTATGTTTGGAACAGCTCTGCAGTTTGACTTTCTATATGCTGATACCATTGCAGAAAATATTAAATTTGGTCGTAACCTCACCGACGAAGAAGTGGAAGAAGCAGCTAAAATTGCTCAGGCGCATCCGTTCATCACAGAGTTTAAAGATGGCTATAAGCATATGCTCTCTCCCCACGGCACCAACATATCAGGTGGGCAGAAGCAACGTGTGTTAATATCAAGAGCCCTGGCGGCTAAACCGGATATCTTGATTTTGGATGACAGCTCTTCAGCGCTGGATTATAAAACAGATGCCGCTTTGCGACAGGCGTTGAAAGAGAAGGTAAAGGACTGCACTGTAGTTACGGTGGCACAACGCGTCAGCTCTGTTAAAGATTGCGGATTGATTTTGGTACTTGAAGATGGAGAAGTGATTGGTATGGGTACTCACGAAGAACTGATTTCCACCTGCGATGCCTATAAAGAAATCAGCGATTCTCAGATGGGAGGTGCCTTCGTTGAGTAAAGCAAAAAAACAACCGAGAGAAAAGGCAACAAAAGGCTTGCTCCGTCGTCTGTTACGATATATTCTTAAGTATTGGTATCTGTTTGCGGTAGCAGTGCTGTTAACTCTTTTTTCCAACCAACTTTCCCTTTTAGGACCTAAGTATTCCGGCGAGGCGATTGATGCAATAGCAAGCCCTGATGGAGTAAACTTTGGGATTGTTCAAGTTAGTGTTATTCGTATGCTGGTCTGTTATGTTTTTGCCGCTGTTACATCTTACCTTTTGGCGGTGCTGATGATTCAGATCAGCCAGAAAATTGTGTATACTATGCGCAAAGAACTGTTTGAAAAGCTGACGACGCTGCCGGTGGGATATTTTGATACACACACCACAGGTGATATTATCAGCCACATTTCGTATGATATTGATACAGTAAACAGTACGCTGTCCCATGGTCTGGTGCAGATTATGACCAGCATTTACACAGTTTTTGGTGCCTTAATCTTTATGTGGAATATATCCAAGCCACTGATTGCTGTCTTTGGTATTACGATGCCTGTGGCAATTCTGTTCACCCGTTATCGGACGCAGAAGGTTCGGCCAATGTTCCGTAAGCGTTCCAAAAAGCTGGGCGAACTGAACGGATATGCTGAAGAGATGCTGTCCGGTTGCCGCACCATTCAGGCCTACGAGAGGGAAGAGGAAATCAGCCGTCGCTTTAATGAACGGAATAAAGATGCAATGGATACATATTATGAGGCAGATTACCATGCCTGCGCTATGGGACCATCAATGATGTTTATTAACAACCTATCCATTTCCTTGGTGATGATGCTGGGCGGTATTTTGTATTTGTATTCGCAGAACGGCACCGTAGCAGAAGGCACCGCGTTCTTCATCACCTTGGGCGGTTTGGCACAGTTTGTTCAGTATTCCCGCAAGTTTGCCGGACCTATCAATGAATTTGCTAATATTTTAAGTGAATTTCAGTCATCTATGTCGGCGGCTGAACGTGTATTCCGTATCATTGATGAAGAGCCGGAGGCAAAAGACAAAGAGGGTGCTCACATTTTACATGATGTGACCGGTGAGGTACTGTTTAAGGATGTGGTTTTTGGCTATACAGAGGATAAAACCATTCTGCACAATGTGTCATTTACCGCAGAGCCTGGCAAAACCATTGCGGTTGTTGGTCCAACGGGAGCAGGGAAGACCACCATCATCAGCTTGCTTATGCGGTTTTATGATGTCAATTCAGGGGAAATTACCGTGGATGGCATTGAAACAAGAGAGATTACCAGAGAGTCACTTCGAAAGGCATACACGATGGTTTTGCAGGACACCTGGCTGTTTTGCGGAACCATTTACGAAAACATTGCCTACGGTCGCGAGGATGCAACCTTAGAGGAGGTTAAAGCAGCTGCCAAAGCCGCCAGAATTGACAGCTTTATTGAAAGTTTGCCCGAAGGTTACGATACGGTGCTGACCGATGACGGTGTGAACATTTCAAAAGGGCAGAGGCAGTTAATCACCATAGCCCGTGCAATGATTTCCAATTCGCAGATGCTGATTTTAGATGAAGCAACATCCAATGTCGACTCCCGTACCGAAATTAAAATTCAGGAGGCTATGGCAGAACTGATGAAGGGTAGAACCTGCTTTGTGATTGCACACAGGTTATCGACCATTCAGAATGCAGATAAGATTCTGGTGATTCAGGATGGTCGGATAACAGAAGCAGGAAATCATGAAGAATTAATGTCAAAAGGCGGATTTTACAGCAGTCTCTATAATTCACAGTTTAATTAAAAATTCTTTGCTTATAAGTAAAAGGTATGCATTTGCCCAAAGTGAATGCATACCTTTTTATATTCCGTTACGAGATTTGATATAATTTTTGTTTTGTGTGGTCTGTGCATTTTTCTAGATTGGTTTTGGCTGGACGAAAAATAGTGCAGATTGGATAAACTGAATCCCGACGGCGTACTATGGTACGCCGAGTGGTGAAGTTTATTCAAAACACAAAGCATTTTAATATTAGAAATTTGCAACAAAGCAAATTTCAACCATAATTACAGAGTTGTTAAGAATAAAGTTGCAAAGATTGGTGTTATAAGTCCTATTATGCTTTGTGTGGTCTGTGCATTTTTCTAGATTGGTTTTGGCTGGACGAAAAATAGTGCAGATTGGATAAACTGAATCCCGACGGCGTACTATGGTACGCCGAGTGGTGAAGTTTATTCAAAACACAAAGC
>SVJT01000140.1 GCA_015068865.1 Oscillospiraceae bacterium
CAGCACACTGTTGCTGAGGAAATCAAAGAAATCAAGTAAATGCATACCAATAATTTTCACATTACTCATCAAACCATACCCCGTTGTGGATAAAAAGCCAACAACAACAGAGAACCCTAATACAACGAGACAAGAAAGTTTTCTGTTCAATTTAAATTTATCACACACAATAGAAACCACTGTTTCCATTAAAGATACCGAAGATGTTAACGCCGCAAGGAGTACCAGCAGGAAGAAAATCGCGCCGATCACTGCACCGCCATACATCGTATTAAACACCTTGGGTAAAGTATCAAACATTAAACCGGGACCTTTTCCCAGACTCGCCGGATCCCCGTTAGAAAATACAAACACTGCCGGGATAATCATCAAACCGGCTAAGAATGCAATCCCTGTATCAAACAGCTCTATTTGCGTGGTTGATTTTTCTATATTAACATCCTTTTTCATATAAGAACCATAGGTAATCATAATACCCATCGCTAAAGACATTGAATAGAAAAGCTGTCCCATTGCCGCTAAAACTGTTGTTACTGAGAACTTTGAAAAATCTGGCAAAATATAATATTTAACACCTTCTAAAGCACCGGGCATACAAACGGAATAAATCGTTATAAAAATTGACAAAGCCACCAGCACAGGCATCAACCATTTGCTTACCTTTTCAATTCCCTTTTCCACACCGCACAACACAATTAATGCTGTAAGACCCAGATAAATTGCAAACCAGAGAATCGGTTCACCACTCTGCGCTATATAGCCGTCAAAGAATTTCTCCCCCGCCATCAAAGCGCCATTACCAGAGACAAACTCAAACAGATACTTGGTTACCCAGCCACCGATTGTGCAATAATACGGCAAAATTATAGCCGGTACAACCGCCGCCAGATAGCCTATAAAGCTGAACTTCTTATTTAATTTCCGGAATGCACCAATGGCACTCAGACCGGTTTTCCGACCGATTGCAATTTCTGCAACCATCAGCGTAAAGCCAAAGGTTACTGCCAATAAAATATAAACAAGCAGGAAAATACCGCCGCCATATTTCGCTGCAAGATAAGGAAAACGCCAAATATTACCCAATCCAACAGCAGAACCTGCAGCAGCTAACACAAAGCCCAGTTTCCCGGTAAAGCTACTTCTGTTTTCTGTCATTTTTTATCATCCTTTGTATTTTCATAATAATAACTTTAATATTTTACCACATTCTCTCCTTTCTTACAAGTAAAATTTTATTTATTTTTCTTTATTTTGCGTTTTCTCTATAATTGTTTTAAGAAAACACATCATTTTTGCGGATAAACTCTGCAAACAAATCCATTGCATTAAATCGGAAAGCATTTTGTTTCCAGGCAAGACTCACATCTACAAACAACGGATTTTCAAGAGAAATAGCCACCAGTTCCGGATGGGAATCAACCAAATGGCGAAACATGAATCCGGCTGCCACATTTTTGGAAATAAGGCTGAGAATTGTAGAAAACTGCTCTGTTTGGAGCAAAATTTCCGGCTGAACCTCCGCCTCAATAAACCGCCTTTTTATTTCTTCCGTTTGATAAAAGCCATTTTGAAAGAGCACAAGAGGTACTCCTTGCAGTTCCGGCAATCTGAGAACCTTTTTGTCTGCTAATGGATTGTTTTTTGCCACGCAGCAAACAATTTCCAGTTTTGCCACTGTAAACGATGAAAAACCCTTTGCCAACGGACGGTTATGAGGCATAAAAATAATATCCAATGTTTCATTTTCCATCCGTGTCATCAGTTCCTGACTGCCCGCTTCCGTAATATCCAGCTTCACCTCCGGATAAGCAGATAAAAAGTCACGATAGAGACAAGGCATAACAAAAGAACCGATCATCGGCGGCACTCCTAAGCGAAGTTCCTTCCGCTCACCTCCCAAATCACACATCGTCTTTTCCAGATTCTCTGCTTGTTTCAGCAATTCGCCGCTTAATCGTTTTAATGTTTCACCCGCCGGTGTCAACATCATACCGCGATGCTGTCGCCTGAATAAAAGCACATTAAATTCCTCTTCCAATTCTTTGATGGCATTGGATAACGAAGGCTGAGATATATGAAGATACATTGCCGCAGCCGAAACCGTTTGATAGGTGCAGACTGCTTGAAAATATTTAAGTTGCGTTAAATTCATTGGCTTTTCTCCTTTATTCATATAATAACATTATATAGTTTAAAACTATAATTGTCAATAAATTATTTATTTTACAAATGATATCGTTTGTGATATACTGTTTATAAATATTAAAGGAGGTTTTTATATGACTGTACATAAAATCGCTGTCATCGCCGGTGACGGTATCGGACCTGAAGTGATTGCTGAAGGTGTTAAAGTTCTTAATAAAGTTGCGGAACTGGATGGTTCTTTTCAATTTGAATTCACTTATTTTCCCTGGGGATGTGAATACTACAAGGAAACCGGTCGTATGATGGCCGAAGACGGTATGGAAACTCTGAGCAAGTTTGATGCCATCTTTTTAGGTGCCGTGGGCGCACCCGGTGTTCCCGACCACATTTCTCTGTGGGATTTACTCTTGATTATCCGCAAACAGTTTGACCAGTACATCAACCTACGTCCCGTAAAACTTTTAAAAGGTGCTCCCTGCCCCTTAAAGGATGTGCCTGCAGAAGATATTGATATGACCTTTATCCGCGAAAATACTGAGGGTGAATATGCCGGCAGCGGCAGCTGGCTGTTTAAAGGCAAGCCCAACGAAGTTGTGATTCAGGACGGCGTATTCTCAAGAACAGGCTGTGAACGCGTCATCCGCTATGCTTATGAATTGGCTAAAAAAGAAGGCAAATCCTTAACCAGCATCAGCAAAGCCAATGCTTTGAACTACTCTATGGTATTCTGGGATCAGATTTTTGCCGAAGTCGGCCGTGATTACCCTGAAGTGAAAACCTATTCTTATCTTGTGGATGCCGCCAGTATGTTTATGGTGAAGGATCCCAAACGGTTTGAGATTGTTGTCACCTCTAATCTGTTTGGCGATATTTTAACTGACTTAGGTGCCGCCATTGCAGGCGGTATGGGTCTTGCTGCCGGCGCCAACTTAAACCCTGAGCGCAAGTTTCCCTCTATGTTTGAGCCCATCCACGGTTCAGCACCGGACATTGCCGGTCAGGGCAAAGCTAATCCCCTGGCAACTGTTTGGTCTGCCAGCCAGCTTTTGGACTTCTTTGGTCACGAGGATTGGGGCAAGCGCTTAATTGATTGCATTGAAGAAGTGCTCACCGATGAAAAGGTGCTGACACCTGACTTAGGCGGTACAGCCACCACCCAGGAAGTGGGAGACGAGATTATTAAAAAATTATCTTAATGAATAACCCCAAAAAAAGAAACGCCCTCAGGCGTTTCTTTTTTTGGGGTTTACAAATATTTCTTTATCTCCTCATACAGGTTTTTAAAATAATAATCAAACCCTTTATCATTGGGATGTACGCGGCCATCGGCAAAGTATTTAACATTGCCCGGCACCAGTTCAAACCCACGAATGAATATGACATTCGGCAAAGGTTCAACCACCTTGCGAATAGTCTCCTCTATCAATGTAAAAGGTCCCATTTTTTGATCTTCATTATGGTTAATCCGCCAAATGGGAGTTATGGCAAAAATTTTCGCCTGCGAATATTTGGCACTT
>SVJT01000141.1 GCA_015068865.1 Oscillospiraceae bacterium
TATTCTGAAGATTCACAGCACTCTGTGTGGGGTACATTTTATCATGACGCAAAGGAACGCGAAACTCTAAGTTCGCCATTGAAAAGTTACGTCTTGAAAAATGTCCTTTGCAGGAAGTGCCCTCCGGCGCCGCCATAATGGACCAGGGGCGGGCTTCCGGGTCATGTTCTTCCGGCGCATCCCAATCAGAGAAAATGGTGGTATTACCAATCACCATTGAGCCAAATCGAGTTGGTTTGAAGATTGTATCACAATTTTGCGGTCTCACCTGATAGGCATACAACATACGGCAAGGCATTTCGCCTTCTAAATAAATGTTGGAGCCACCCGGCGGCAACACAATCTGTGCACGGACTTTTTTGCCTTCATATTCTTCAATGCCGGGCGATGCCACACGATAGCCCTTTTGGGTATAAGGAAACAAAATTCTGCCCCCACCCTTTTCGTGGGCATAATTGATAGCCGCCTGAATGGCCTGAGTATCATCGGTTACACCGTCACCCTTAGCACCAAAATCAAAAACATTTATACCAAAGCTCATCATTCTCACACTCCGCACATTTTTTTACATCATAGCATTTTGCAATGTTCTTCTCAATAAAAAAATTATTAGACTTTCTCTATTTTTTTTACTTAATTTCATATAAATTTCCAAAAAAAACGAGTTTAGCAATTCAAACCACTAAACTCGTTTTTTCCTCTATTCATTCGATGATTAACAATCGGTATAGGTATAGACCTCGCCACAATCGAAATACGCCACACAAAGCTCAGGGAACATATCAGAAAGGATTTCCGCCGTATAGCGCATACCGTCACGTTCAGAACCTACATGCCCCAAAATCAGAAGAGATTTGTTATAACCCATCTGTGCCGCATCACGGGCATATTCACAGAAAGACCATTCGGTGACTTCTCCTGCCAGCACAATCTGACTGTCTTCGTTTTTCAGTTCGTCCATTACACGCTTGGAGGCACCAAAAACAGATGAAACCTTTGTGGCAGGTATATCGGTGGCACCGCTGATTCGCACGTGCTTGATGCCGGTTGTTTCTTCAATCAGCTTAGCCAGTTCACGGGCTGTTATGGGTTCTTCTAAATGAAACCGGACAAGATCAAAAATATCTGTTGTTTCCAGTCTTCCCTTCAGGCCAAACTGTTTGAATTCTCCGGCCGCTATAATGTCCGGCACCGTGCAATGAGTGTGGTCGTGATAACGATAAATCGCAAGACCGGATTCTGCCAAGAGCTTCTTTTTTTCTGCTACAACTTTGTCATCGGGGTCTGAACCGATGCCATAGGTTACCGGCTCGTGGATAATTAAAAGCTCGGCGCCCCACTCCTTCACTTCTTTTAAAAGATTCGGTGTGGCGTGCATAGCGACGGCAATCTTTTTAACCTCTTTGTTTTCATCCCCGGCAATACATTTATCGCAGCTTTTAGAATAATCTCTTTCCTCTGCCAATGCAAACAGTTTGTCTATTATTTCGCAAGCTTTCATCATATCAACCTCACTTACATCATTATCGTCCTCATCATAATAATACGGCTTTTATCATTTGTCAAGTCCAAATCCTAACAAAAAAAAGACAACACCCAAGTGGATGTTGCCTTTAACTTTTTTATTTAGTCTGTTAAATTGTCAAAATAACCCTGCACTAAAACGATGGGTGTACCCTTATCACCGGAGCCGCTGGTTAAGTCACACAAGGAGCCAATGAGGTCGGTCAAGCGACGGGGAGTGGTACCCTGCGATGCCATACTGCCGGTTAAGTCGCCATCCTTCTGGCGAATCGCCTCTTCAATAGCCTTTTTCAGTTCTTCGCCCTTTAAATCAGCAAAGTCATTATCAGCTAAATATTTCAGTTTCAGTTCGTTAGGCGTGCCCTCTAAGCCTTTGGTATAAGCCGGAGATACAACCGGGTCAGCCAGTTCCCAAATTTTGCCCACAGGGTCTCTGAAGGCACCATCGCCATACACCATTACTTCAATGTGTTTGCCACACTTTTCCATGAACTGCTTCTGAATATCTTCTACCAAATCAAAGCATTCATTGGGGAACAGCTTAATCATATCTTCTGTGGATTTGTTAGAACCCAAGAGACCGTATTTGGCATTATATCCACTACCATCTACCGGTTGTGTAAGGATTTCATCCATGCCAAACACACGTTTAGCACCGGCAGCCTTTAAAATGCGTTTGGTGCGGGCACGGGTGTGAATATCACAGTTTAACACACTGTCGGTATACTGCAGAATCACACGGGGGTCATTTGCCAGAATAATTTCTACTTCAGCACCGCAGGAGCGAATTAAATCACCATAATAATGAACATAATCCACACCGGTAAAAGGATGAGGATTTTCGCCAAACAATTCGCGATATTTAGCTTCATCCAGTACATCAGAATAGGGATTGATACCTGCTTCATCCAACTGGTCTAAAGAAACCAGGGCATTACCCACTTCATCGCTGGGATAGTTCAGCATTAAAACAATTTTCTTGGCCCCTTTTGCAATACCGCGCAAGCAGATAGCAAAACGGTTACGGCTTAAAATCGGGAAAATGACACCAATGGTTTCGCCACCCAATTTTTCTTTAACATCTTTCGCAATGGCATCAACAGAGGCATAGTTACCCTGTGCACGGGCTACAACAGATTCAGTAACCGCCACAACATCACGATCACGCAGTTCAAAGCCCTCCGCTTCAGAAGCCTCTATTACGCTGTTTACAACAATACCTGCAATATCGTCACCTTCACGGATAATAGGGCAACGAACACCTCTTGAAACAGTACCTGTTCTTCTTTCCATATATTTCCCTCCAGAATATTGACTTTTTTCACAAACTCTATTATAATACAAATACAAACATAAGTAAAGCAGATAAAACTTACAACTGTGATAAGGAGAACTTATATGAAAACTAAGCTTGATTATTACAGAATTTTTTACGAAACAGCACGATATGCCTCTTTCTCAACTGCCGCCAAGCACTTATATATTTCTCAGTCTGCCATCTCACAGTGCATCCGTCAGTTAGAGCAGGATTTAAGCACTACTTTATTCAACCGTTCCCGACGGGGCGTTACTTTAACCAAAGAAGGAATGTTATTGTTTCAAAAGGTTGAAAGCGCCCTCCAAACCATTGAACAGGGAGAAACCCTGCTGGCACGGCTTCACCACTTAGACAGCGGCTCATTAATCATTGCCGCCGGCGACACCATTACCAGCCACTTTCTCCTTCCTTATCTTGAGCAATTTCACGCACTTTATCCCGGCATCCGTATTGAAATGGCAAATTCCTATTCTTTTCAAATGTTGCAGCTGGTAAAAGAAGGGAATGCTGATCTTGCTTTTGTTAATTTACCTGTTAAAGATGATGAACTTTGCATTGAACCTTGTCTTGATATTCACGATATTTTTGTTTGCGGTCCTGACTGTAATGTCAAAGAGCTTTACAGTTGGAAAGACATTGCTGACCAGCCTTTGATACTTCTTGAAAAGAATTCTACCTCCCGTCGTTACATTGACGAGAAATTCTCTGTAAAGAACATTCCCTTAACACCACAAATCGAAGTGGCAGCACACGATTTATTGCTCCGTTTTGCCTCCATTCATTTAGGCATCACC
>SVJT01000009.1 GCA_015068865.1 Oscillospiraceae bacterium
ATGAGCGGCGGTCGTGTTATCGCTGAAATCATGTACTGTGACTTCATTGGCTGCTGCGGCGACGAAATCTTCAACCAGCTGGCTAAATGGCAGTCCATGAGTGCCGGCGTTCTGAAAATGCCGGTTATCATCCGTGTATCCGTTGGTTCTAAATACGGTGCACAGCACTCTCAGGACTGGTCCAGCATGTGTGCACACGTGCCCGGCTTAAAGGTTGTATTCCCTGTAACTCCTTACGATGCTAAGGGTATCATGAACTCCGCATTGAACGGTACCGACCCCGTTATCGTATTCGAGAGCCAGAGAATTTATGATGTGGGCGAACAGTTCCACGAAGGCGGTGTACCCGAAGGCTACTATGAAGTAGAAATCGGCGAACCCGATGTTAAGAAAGAAGGTAAGGACCTGACCATCCTGACCATTGGTGCTACTCTGTACCGTGCACTGGATGCTGCTAAGGAACTGGAAGAAAAATACGGTATTTCCTGCGAAGTAATCGACGCAAGAACCATCGTTCCCTTCAACTATGAAAAGGTATTAGAGTCTGTTAAGAAGACCGGCAGAATCGTTCTGGCAAGTGATGCTTGCACAAGAGGTTCCGCACTGAATACCATCGCTCAGAATATCACCGAAATGGCATTCGATTATCTGGATGCTCCGCCGGTTGTTGTTGGCGCACAGAACTGGATTACACCTTGCCACGAGTTGGAAACTGCATTCTTCCCGCAGAAGGATTGGATCATTGATGCTATCCATGAAAAAATCCTGCCCCTGCCCGGTTACACTGCAACTCACAACTTCACTGAAACCGAACAGATCAGAACCAACAAAAAAGGTGTTTGATTGAGTTTTTCAAAGAGCCTGTGACTTTACGTCACAGGCTCTTTTCGTGTCGACAAATTTTGACACGAAAAGAGAGTTTGAAAAAGGTAGGTATATTTGACGAACACAAATTCGTCGGCGTACGATAGTACGGTAGAGTTTGTGTTCGTTAAAAGCAAGAACAGAGCGGTTTTCATTGAGAAAACCGATCTGTTATAAAAAATAAAACTACTATTTTTTTGTTATTTTATTATTTTTTGGTTACTTGCGGTAGACCTGCCTTTTTCGACAGTCTGAGCCTGTGACTTTACGTCACAGGCTCTTTTCTTGACACAAAAATAAAAATCTGTTACAATAAATAACAGATTTTATTTGAGGTGATTTACTTGTTAGCTGTGCTGCAACAACTGTTGATTTTATACATTTTCATTTTTCTGGGCTGGGCATTCGGCAAACGGAAACCAGCGCTGGCTGAAACGGATATCCTTTCATTTTTATTGGTTAATTTAATGCTTCCCTGTAAGGTGTTTCAAAGTTTTGCAGGTAATTTTTCAGTCTCCTATGTAAAAGAGAATTATATGACTTTCGTTATTTCGATTTCCCTGCTTTTGTTGTTGGTTGTGCTGTCGAAGGTGCTGGCACGTTGTATGACAAAGCATCCTTACGAACAAAGAGTGTTCCGTTACTCTTTTGCCATTGCAAACTACGCATATTTAGGGTATGTACTCATTGAAAATCTGTTTGGTGATGAAGGACTCGCCAATATGATTCTATTCTGCATTCCCTTTGCGTTTTATACATATTCCTTTGGCTATGCCTTGCTAACCGGCAAAGGGGCAACCTTTAAAAAATTGATTAACCCCATGACGATTGCTATTTTTCTTGGTATGCTGTTTGGATTGTTTGGTATTACAATTCCCTCCATTTTAACACCGGTGCTGCAGATGTCTTCTGCCTGTGTGGGGCCTTTGAGTATGCTACTCACCGGCATTGTGCTCTCGAGCTTTAATGTCAAAGAACTGTTAACGAACGGTAAGGCATATATTTTCACAGTATTGCGATTGATGGTTCTGCCGCTTTTAGTGTTTGGATTTTGCAAACTTTTGGGGCTTTTCATCACCTTACCGCAGGCAGTATTTCCCTATGCAGTCTTTATGGCTTGTATGCCTTGCGGATTGAATACGGTTGTTTTCCCAAAACTGGTGGGCGAGGATTGCCGGTTGGGTGCTCAGCTTGCCTTTGTGTCCTGCATAGCATCTTTGGTATCATTGCCCCTTTGGATTCATTTTTTAACTTGAGCAAAAAAGAAGAAAGCCACACCATTGGGTGTGGCTTTCTTCTTTTTAATACGGTTTATACCAAACGGTCAAATTTATCGCCGGCCAGCAGATGAAAATGCAGGTGGAAAACGGTTTGTCCGGCATTTTCACCACAGTTGTTGATAATGCGGTAGCCGTCTTCAGAAAAGCCCAGGTCTTTGGCGAGCTTTTGTGCAGTTAACAGGATGTGCCCTAAGAGAGCCTGGTGGGCAGGGGACGCATCGTTCATGCCGGAGAGATGCTCTTTAGGGATAATCAGGATATGTACCGGAGCTGCCGGTGCAATGTCATAAAAGGCATAGACCAGTTCGTCCTCATACACCTTTTTGGAAGGGATTTCTCCATTGATAATTTTACAAAAAATACAATCGTTCATTGTTTTCATCCTTTCATTTTTTCAAATTGTTCAATAATTTCGTCAGCGGCTTTTTCCATGTCATTATGGTCAACAGAAATGACGAAATCAGCTTGTTCATAATAGGGATTCCGCTCTGCCATCATAGCCTCAATGTCTGCCGGGGTGGCATTGGCTAATCCGGGACGGCGTGTGGCAGAATGACGGGTGTTTTTATACACGGTTTCTGCCGAAGCACGAAGCCAGAAGAGAATGCCGTTCTTTTTCAGTTCTGTCAGGTTAAATTCATCCATCACGGTGTCACCGCCGGTGGAAATTAAACAGTTTTCATTCTGTGCCAGGGTGGAAACAGCGAAACGTTGTGCCCCTTCGAAGTATTTTTTCCCTTTTTTCTGCAAAAGGTCATAAACGGGCATTTTTTCGCAGCGTCGAATGGCTTCGTCCGTATCATAAAACTCAATATGAAGTTTTGCGGCAACACGTTTGCCCACAGTGGTTTTACCTGAACCCATAAATCCAATTAAAACAATATTTTTCATACCATACTCCTGTTTACATTTTTGCCAGAAGGTCTGTTTGCTCACGAACGGAAGTTAATGTGGCTTGAATATCAGCTTCAGTTGTGAATGTTCCCAAACTGAAACGGATTGCTCCTTCAATTTCCTTTTTGCTATACCCCATAGCCGTGAGAGTGGGGCTGAGCTGCGGTTTGTTGGAAGAACAGGCTGAACCGCTGGAAACATAAATATCCTGTGCTTCTAAAGCGTGAAGAAGAGTTTCTGACTTAATACCGGGAAAAACAGCAGACACTATGTGCGGTGCTGCCGTGTTTGTGGTGATGACACGACAACCGGGGATGGTGGATAATCCGTCAGACAGCATTTGACGCAAACGGTGCATTTCCGCAGTTTTTACTTGCATAGAAGAAAGAGTCATTTCTGTGGCTAACCCGAACCCGATAATGGCCGGGGTGTTATGGGTACCGCTACGAAGACCTTTTTCCTGACCACCACCGTGGGTTACAGGTTTAACGTGGACACCTTTGCGGATAAAGAGACCACCGGCACCTTTGGGACCGTTGATTTTATGGCTGCTGACAGAGACTAAATCAGCACCGGAGTCACGAACAGAAACAGAAACCTTACCCAGGGCCTGCACAGCATCGGTGTGGAAAAGTGCCCGTGGATTCTTGGCTTTTGTCATACGACAAAGCTCACGGATGTTCTGTACACTGCCAACTTCGTTGTTGACAGTCATAATGCTGACTAAAGCAGTATCTTCATCCAATAAAGAAGCAAAGTGGTCCAAATCAATATGACCGTTTGCGTCCACTTCCGCAAAGCGACAATCGGCTCCGGCTTCTTGTAAGTATAACACGGTTTCCATAACTGATGGATGTTCAATTTTCGATGTGATAATTTTTGGTGTGCGGCGAATACGGCTGAGCATCGTGCCTAAAATGGCCAGATTATTGGCCTCTGTACCGCCGGCAGTGAAAATGAACTGACCTTCTTCACTACCACCGAAAGCGGCAAGAACCTGCTCGCGTGCACGAGTCATAGCGCGCTCTGCCAATACACCGGCATGGTGCAGAGAAGAGGGGTTGCCAAAGTTTTGTTTTTGCATATCGGCCATTGTTTCAATCACTTCATCGAAGGGACGTGTTGTGGCACTGTTATCCAGATAAATCATATAATGGCTCCTCTTAAGGGGTTTGCATTGGAGTTAATTCTTCGGCATAGGGAAGAGCAATTGTGAAACGGCTGCCTTCCTCCTCTTCGCTTTTAACTTCAATGTGTCCGTTGTGTAGTTTAACGGCATCTAAAGCAATGGAAAGACCCAAGCCGGTACCGCCTGTTTCACGGGCACGGGCTTTGTCTACACGGTAGAAACGGTCAAAAATCTTTTGCACTTCTTCCTTGGGGATGCCAATGCCGGTATCAGTAATAGCGATGTAGACACTTCCCAGATCGCGGCTGACGCTGATGTCTACTTGACCGCCGGATTCCGTGTATTTAATACTGTTGTCAGCAATGTTATAAATAGCTTCCGTCAAGGTATCCCGTTCGATGGGAAGAATGACTTCATCGTCAGGTTGATTTAGGGATAAAGTAATGTTTTTGTTCTTAGCAAGGGGCATGAGCTTATCGTAAACTTCAAGGGTGAGCTCACGGATGTCCGTATGAACGAATTGCATACTGGATTGGCTGGAATCCATTTGGGTCATATCCAGAAGCTTTTCAATGATACGGGTGAGACGTTCTACTTCCTTATTCATATCGCTCAGGAATTCTTTAATAAATTCCGGGTCCGGGTTTTCTGTTTGAATCAAAGAATCAGACAGCAACTTGATGATAGACAGCGGTGTTTTCAACTCGTGAGAGGCGTTGGATACGAAGGTCCGACGCTTTTCTTCCAGTTCAGCCATCCGGTCGATCAGGTTATTAAAGGCAAGGGCCAGCTGACCGATTTCGTCATGACTGTTAATTTGAACATGCTGCAGGCTATCCTTAGGCATGTTGTTAATAAACTTTGTGAACCGTTCGATGGGGAAGGTGAGCACACCGGCAATAGAGGTACTGAAAATACCGACGAACAACAGGATTAAAGCACCTAACAAAACCAGAGAGTTTTGAATGTGCAGAATAATGCTTTCGGTGGAATCGCCGGAGACAATTAAGTACACAGCCCCAACGGTCTGGCTGTTTTTAATAACAGGAACAGTGGCATCGATAAACCAACTGCCGTTATCTTTATAAGCATTGGAAGAGTTTTTACCGTTTGTCAACAAAGCATTGGTGATAGACGTGTTGATGAAGGTTTTTCCGATCATACTGGTTTCGTTGTAAGAATCGTACAACACAACACTTTCCGTATCTACCACAATAGCTCGGGCATTTTTTTCCAGGGGCATTTGCGGTAATTTTTGGTTGATATAATCAATGGTGAAGTCTTCGGAGACGATACTGGCAATAATGTTAGTATCGGTTAAAACATCCACTTTTCTCTGATTAAAGAGATAGGAATATAAGGTGTTGAGCAAGAAAGCGCTCAACACCAAAAGAACAACCAGAATAATAATCAGGTAGGTAGAAACAAGTTTCCAGCGGATGTTTAAGTACGGAATTTTAAGCTTCTTTAAAATAATAACCAACTCCCCATTTTGTGTGAATATAAACGGGCTCAGCCGGATTCGGTTCGATCTTCTCACGAAGTCTTCTCACGTGCACATCCACGGTGCGGACATCCCCCGGGTAATCGTAGCCCCAAATGATATCCAGAAGATTTTCGCGGGAATATACCTTGCCTGCATTGCAGACAAACAAATCCATTAAATCAAATTCTTTGGCGGTTAAATCAATGGTTTTATCATTGATAGAAACACGGCGAAGATTGTAATCTAACTTTACGCCACCAATCGACACGGTGCTTTCCTTGTTGCGACCGGCTTCGGCCGGTGTAATACGGCGCAAAACTGCTTTGACACGGGCTTTTAATTCCAATACGTTAAAGGGCTTGGTCAAATAATCGTCGGCACCGTATTCCAAACCTAAAATTTTATCCATATCTTCGTTTTTGGCGGTGAGCATAACGATGGGCACATTAGAAAATTCGCGGATTTTCTGGCAGACACTGAGACCATCAAGCTTGGGAAGCATTAAATCCAGAATAATTAAGTCAATGGTTTTATCGTATGCCATTTTAATGGCTTCTTCACCGTCATAAGCCGATAATACCGTGTAACCTTCTTGCTCGAAATTATATTTTATACCTTTAACCAGTAGTTTTTCGTCATCTACAATGAGTATTTTCATAGCAAAAGTCCCCTTTTATGTAATAGAAGTGATGGATATAGATTATTTTGCAGAAGCAGCTGCATCTGCTTTTAAACTCTCAACTTTATCCAGCTTTTCCCAAGGCAGTTCAATATCAGTACGACCAAAGTGACCGTAGGCTGCGGTTTGCATATAAATGGGACGACGCAAATCCAGGGTTTTGATAATGGCAGCTGGACGCAGGTCGAAATGTTTTTTGATTAATGCTTCGATGAGCTGTTCAGGTACTTTGGCAGTGCCGAAGGTATCCACACGAACAGAAACGGGCTCTGCCACACCGATAGCATAAGCCAGCTGGAGCTCACAGCGGTCAGCCAAACCTGCGGCAACCACGTTCTTGGCCACATAACGGGCAGCGTAAGCCGCACTGCGGTCAACTTTTGTTGGGTCTTTGCCGGAGAAAGCACCGCCACCGTGACGGGCAGCACCACCATATGTATCCACAATCAGTTTGCGACCGGTATGACCGGAGTCACCCTGAGGTCCGCCTACAACGAAACGACCGGTGGGATTAATATAATATTTTGTGTTTTCTGTTAAAAGAGAAGGGGGAATAACCGGCAGGATAACCTTGTCCATAATGGCTTTATGCAGTTCCTCCTGCGTTACGTCCTCGCTGTGCTGGGTGGAAATAACAACGGTATCCACAGCAACGGGAACATCATGTTCATCGTATACAACGGTTACCTGTGATTTGCCGTCGGGACGAATAAAATCAATTTCGCCGGATTTACGAACTTGAGAAAGCTTGTAGGTCAGTTTGTGAGCCAGGTCGATGGCAAGAGGCATATATTCTTCGGTTTCGTTGCAGGCATAGCCGAACATAATGCCCTGATCGCCGGCACCGATTTCACCGGGATCAACTTCACCCTTCTTTGCTTCTAAAGAGTTGTTAACGCCTAAGGCGATGTCGGGAGACTGCTCATCGATAGCGGTAATGACAGCGCAGGTGTCGCAGTCAAAACCATATTTTGCGCGGTCATAACCAACCTTTCGGATACATTCGCGAACCGTTTTGGAAATATCCACATAGGTTGATGTGGATATTTCGCCAACGACCAGAACGAGACCGGTGGTTACAGTTACTTCGCAAGCAACACGACCCATAGGATCGTGACGCATTATTTCATCTAATATTGCATCGGAAATAATATCGGCAATTTTATCGGGATGCCCCTCGGTTACCGATTCAGATGTAAATAGTTTTTTCGTTTGTTCTTTCATTTGTAAAACCCTCTCAATTCTTATATTAAAGTTCCATGATAACCGGTAAAATCATCGGTTTGCGTTTGGTTTTTGCATAAACAAAATCGCTCATAGCGGTTTTTAAGCTGTTTTTAATACCAACCCAATCTTTCACGCGCTTATTCTGACATTTCTGCAATGCCAAAAGGGCGGCGTTTTTGGCTTCGTCCATTAAATCTTCTGACTCACGCACATATACAAAGCCACGGGAGAGCACTTCGGGACCGCATAAAATGGCGCCGGTTTTTTTGTCAATGGTAACAGTGACAACAATAATACCGTCTTCAGCCAGATGTTTTCTGTCACGCAGAACCAAATTGCCCACATCGCCTACACCGATGCCGTCAATCAACACAACACCGGAGGGGACAGTTGCATTTTGCCGTAAGCTGTGAGGACCCAGTTCAATCACCTGACCAATATCTGCCAGAGCAATATTCTTTGCAGGAATGCCGGCACGCTCAGCTAAGGCAGCGTGGAGCATCAAATGCCGGTATTCACCGTGAACGGGGATGAAGTATTTCGGTTTGACCAGAGAAATTAATAGTTTTAGTTCTTCCTGGCAGGCATGACCGGAAACGTGTACATTTTCCAATGATTTATAAATAACTTCAGCACCCTTTTTAAACAATTCATTAATGACCGTTGAAATGGCTTTTTCGTTGCCGGGAATGGGGCTGGCGGAAACAATAACCATATCACCGGGGACAATTTCTACCTTTCTGTGGTCAGAAAAAGCCATACGGGACAGGGCGGACATTGCTTCGCCCTGACTGCCGGTTGTGATAATGCAGAGTTGGTTGGGACGGTATTTATGAATATCGTCAATGCTGATCATCACACCGCTGGGAACAGACATATAGCCAAGATTCATAGCGACTTCCACTACATTTTCCATACTGCGACCGGAGACGGCAACTTTACGGTTATATCGGTAGGCAGCATTGATAATCTGCTGTACACGGTGAATGTTGGAAGCAAAAGTTGCTACAATAATGCGCTTATCAAAAGCACTGCGGAATAAATCGTCAAAGGTGTCCCCCACAGTAGACTCAGACATAGTGTAACCGGGGCGCTCTACGTTGGTACTGTCTGAAAGCAGGGCGAGAACTCCCTTTTTGCCCAACTCGCCGAACTTAGCCACGTCCAGCATACCACCTTCAATAGGGGTGGTGTCAATCTTAAAGTCACCGGAGTGGAGAACAGTTCCCACCGGTGTGTGCAGAGCGATGGCTACTGCATCGGCAATGGAGTGATTGGTGTGGATAAATTCTGCACGAAAAGCACCCAGTTTAACCGAATCACCGGCTTTGACGCGGATGAGTTTTGTTTTAGATAACAAGTGATGTTCTTTTAATTTACATTCAACCAAACCTAAGGTGAGGCGGGTACCGTAAATGGGAACATTAATCTTTTTCAAAAAGTAGGGAATGCCGCCAATGTGATCCTCATGACCGTGGGTGAGCACAATACCCCGGATTTTATCCCGATGCTTTTCCAGATAGGTAATGTCCGGTATTACCATATCAATGCCGGGCATTGTTTCATCCGGAAAGGCCATGCCGCAATCCAATACGACAATATCGTTACCGAACTCAAAAACAGTCAGATTTTTGCCAATCTCATTGAGTCCGCCTAGCGGGATGATTTTTAATTTTAAATTTTTTGCCACAATGTAACCTCCGTTATAAATTTGAAACAAAATCCATCTCAAGGATTTTATGTATGTTATATATATTTCTGCAAAGGCAGAAAAAAGAGTCGAATTTTGAGGGCTTTCACCAAAAATAGTGCATACAACCCCTATAATATTTATTATACCAAATTTTTCTGTAATAATAAAGAACTTTTTAAAAAATAATTAAAAAAATTATGAAAAAAATGTATAGTTAAGCTATTCTATGATACATTAAAAAGAATTATGATGTTTGAAAGAATATTTTTTGCAAAAAAGAAATAAAAAAAGAGGTTTGTTCCCGAAGAACAAACCTCCATATATTCATTATTTACTTAATAATTCAATACCTTTTTTCACACGGCTGATGGTCTCTTCTTTGCCTAGAATTTCAGCCAGTTCCAAACCGCCGCCGGGGGTGAAGGCTTTACCGGAAACAGCTACACGCAAGGGCCACAGAATTAAACCGTTCTTTACTTCTAATTTTTCAATTAAAGCAAAGAGAGCTTCATGGAGCACGTCGAATGACCAGTCGGAAATATCTTCTAACACCGGCAGGATAGCCTGCAAAGAAGTTAAAGAGTTTTCTTCATTGGTTTTCATTTTCTTGTGGCAGTAAAGGTCCGGTGTGTAATCCGGCAGAGCATCGATAAAGTCTAACTGTTCAGGAATATCCATCAGTTTTTCGCAACGGTCGTGGAGCAGACCGGCAACCTTTGTCAGGTCGATATTTTCATTTTTGATGGCTTCCTTCAAATAAGGCAGAGCCTTTTCATAAAATGCTTCGGGAGACAGTTTTCTGATGTATTCACCATTTAACCAATCCAGCTTTTTCGGATCGAAAATAGCGGGGGATTTGCTGATGCCTTTTAAATCAAAGGCTTTAATCATTTCTTCAATGGTGAAGATTTCTTGTTCGCCACCCGGACTCCAGCCTAAAAGGGCAATGTAGTTCAGTACGGCTTCTTTTAAGTAGCCTTTATTGATAAAGTCTTCGTAAGAAGCATCGCCCTCACGTTTGCTCAGCTTTTTATGAGCGTCACGCATAACGGGGGAAACATGAATGTAAGTAGGAATGTCCCAACCGAAAGCTTCATACAATAAGTTATATTTCGGAGTGGAAGACAGATATTCACTACCGCGGATAATATGGGTAATGTTCATTAAATGGTCATCAATAACATTGGCAAAGTTATAGGTGGGATAACCGTCGGACTTTAAGAGAATATTATCATCTAAGGTAGAGTTGTCCACAGTGATTTTGCCGTAAATTTCATCATAAAAACTGGTGGTACCTCTTTTGGGAATCTTCTGACGGATAACATAAGGTACACCGCTGGCCAGCTTTTCTTCAATTTCTTCTTTGGAAAGACGGGCACAGTGACCGTCATACTTTGGCATAAGCTTAGCAGCTTCCTGCTGAGCACGGAGGTCGTCTAACCGTTCTTTATCGCAGAAACAGTAATAAGCACCGCCTAATTCTACCAGCTTCTGGGCATACTCTTTATATAAAGGCAAACGTTCACTCTGAATATAGGGACCGTAATTACCGCCGATATCCGGACCTTCATCGTGTACAAGACCGGTTTCTGCCAGGGTTCTGTAAATTAAATCTACAGCGCCGTCAACATAGCGTTCCTGGTCGGTATCTTCGATTCTCAGTATAAAATCGCCGCCCTGGCTCTTAGCTACCAGATAGGCATACAGTGCTGTACGCAGGTTGCCGATGTGCATATAGCCGGTGGGGCTGGGGGCGAAACGTGTTCTGACTTTACTCATTTAGTTTCATCCTTTCTTTGTCGCATACATATAGTATAATCCATTTTTTAGTGAAAATCAAGGATTTTATTTTAGAAATGACTTTACCTTAAAAGAAAATTGTGATATACTATAAGATAGATAACTTTTGATTATTGTTTCGAAAGGAATGAAATAGATGAAAAAGCTTTTGGAAAAAATTCTTGGAAGTCACAGCGAAAGAGAATTAAAGCGTATTCGTCCTATAGCTGATAAGGTTATGGCGTTGGAAGAAGAGTTTACTGCTCTATCTGACACTGAATTAAAAGCTATGACAACAAAACTGAAAGAACGTTTGACAGCAGGTGAAACCTTAGACGATATTTTGCCGGAAGCCTTTGCAACAGTGCGTGAAGCTGCTTGGCGTGTTTTGGGAATGAAGCATTTTTATGTGCAGGTTTTAGGTGGTATTATTCTCCATCAGGGACGTATTGCCGAAATGAAAACCGGTGAAGGTAAAACCCTGGTTTCTACATTGCCGGCTTATCTGAATGCTTTGACGGGGAACGGTGTGCACATTGTTACGGTGAATGATTACCTTGCTAAACGTGACAGCGAGTGGATGGGTAAAGTATTTAAATTCTTAGGTCTGACGGTTGGTCTGATTATTCACGATATTCCGCCGCAGGAACGAAAAGCCAATTATGAAGCAGATATTACCTATGGTACCAACAATGAATTCGGTTTCGATTATCTGCGTGATAATATGGTCATTTACAAAGAGCAGATGGTACAACGCGGACAGCCGTATGCCATTGTGGACGAAGTGGACTCTATTTTGATAGACGAAGCCAGAACACCGCTGATTATTTCCGGTGTGGGCGATAAATCTACAGAGCTCTACCATGTGGCAGACCGGTTCGCCAGAGGACTAACCTGTCACAAAGTAGCAGAATCGGATGACAAGAGTCTGGACGATGATATTGAGGCGGATTATATTGTAGACGAAAAGGCTCATACAGCGACGTTGACCAAGCGAGGCGTACAGAAGGCTGAAAAAGCCTTTAACCTGGAGAACTTCTCCGATCCTGAGAATATGACACTGCAGCATCATATCAATCAGGCAATTAAAGCTCACGGCATTATGCATCGTGACAAGGATTATGTTAATAAAGACGGGGAAATTATTATCGTTGATGAATTTACCGGTCGTTTGATGATTGGTCGTCGGTATTCTGACGGTTTGCATCAGGCGATAGAGGCAAAAGAAGGGGTTAAGGTTGAACGCGAAAGCAAAACCCTGGCAACCATCACTTTCCAGAACTATTTCCGTTTGTATGGAAAACTGTCCGGTATGACCGGTACAGCCCAGACCGAGGAAGACGAATTTCGCGATATTTACAGCCTGGATGTTGTGGTTGTGCCCACCAACCGGAGTATGGTTCGTGAAGACTTGCCGGATTCTGTTTATAAATCTGAAAAAGGCAAGCTGATGGCTGTGGTAGAGCAGGTGGCAGAGTGTCACGAAAAGGGTCAGCCTGTGCTGGTTGGTACGGTAACCATTGAAAAATCCGAGTTAATTTCCGGCATGCTGAAGCGTCGGGGCATTAAGCATGAGGTGTTAAACGCCAAGCATCACGAAAAGGAAGCAGAAATTGTTGCTCAGGCCGGTAAACTGGGTGCAGTAACCATTGCAACCAATATGGCCGGACGTGGTACGGATATTATGCTGGGCGGTAATGCAGAATTTATGGCTAAGCATGAAATGAAACGCCGGGGTATGAGTGATGAACTGATTTCGGAAGCTATGGGCTTTTCTGATACAGATGATGAAGAAATCAAGGAAGCGCGTCAGCTGTTTTCAGAGCTTTTAGCAAAATATAAAGAGGAAATTGCGCCGGAAGCAGAAAAGGTGCGTGAAGCCGGCGGTCTGTTTATTATTGGTACGGAGCGTCACGAATCCAGACGTATTGACAACCAGCTGCGCGGTCGTGCCGGTCGTCAGGGCGATCCCGGTACTTCAAGGTTCTACATTTCTTTGGAAGACGATTTGATGCGTCTGTTCGGCTCTGAACGTATGACCGGCATCGTAAATGCTTTAGGTATGGAAGAAGATCAGCCCATTGAAAACAAAATGCTCACCGGTGCCATTGAAAATGCACAGAAGCGGGTAGAGGGCAGAAACTTCCAGATCAGAAAACACGTGTTGCAGTATGACGATGTGATGAATCAGCAACGTGAGGTAATTTACAGCCAGCGTCAGCAGGTATTAAATGGGGACAGCATGAAGGACAGTATGCTGAAAATGCTGTCCGGCGTCATTGAAGAAGCCGTTGACCGGTTTACCGGCAGCACGGATGTTGCCGATGAATGGAATTTAGAGGGTTTGATGGATTATCTGGCCACTATTTTCCTGCCGAAGGGTATGATTACTTTCAGTCGCGAAGATTTAGAGTATCTGACCAAGGAAGAATTAAAAGAAAAGCTTTATGAAGCAGGACTTGCACTCTATGAGCAGAAAGAAGCGGAGTTTACACCGGACAATATGCGTGAATTGGAACGTGTGGTTCTGTTAAAAACAGTAGACAGCAAGTGGATGGATCATATTGATGATATGGATCAGTTGAGAAACGGCATCAACCTGCGTGCGTATGCTCAACATGACCCTGTGATTGAGTATAAATTTGAAGGTTCCAATATGTTTGACGAGATGATTGCCGCCATCCGCGAAGATACCGTTAAATATCTGTTCCATGTACGGCTGGAAGCACCACCGGAACGGAAACAGGTGGCAGAGCCGGTTCAGGCAGGTCTTGCCGGTGATACAGAAAAGAAACCGGCCAAGAAAGAGGAAAAAGTGGGCAGAAATGACCTCTGTCCCTGTGGTTCCGGCAAAAAGTATAAAAAGTGCTGCGGCATGGAGTAAGGCTTTTGCGGCATTGTCCAAAACTTGTTTTGGTTAACAATGCCCATGCAAAGAACGTCCAAGAGGCAGAGGCATAGCCGACGGCCGATTGGCTGCGGACGACTGCTGTGCCAAACCGCAGGTGTGAATAAGGCAAATTATTAAATTTTTCATGAGAGGACTGAGAAAATGATAGAGTACGATCAGTATCGTCTTGACCTTCAAGCAATGAAGGATGTTATCTTAGAATTGAGGGATTCACTTTGACATCCCTAAAAATGAAGCAGAGATAAAAGAATTAGAAGAACAGTCTGCAGATGCAAATTTCTGGAATGATATGGATGCTTCTCAGAAGGTTCTGCAAAAGCTAAAGCAGTTAAAAGCAAAGGTAGGTCGTTACACCGCCCTTTACGGTGCGTGGGAAGATGCCACCACTCTTTGCGAACTGGCTATTGAAGAAAATGATGACAGCTTGCTGGAGGAACTTTCTGAAGCATATAAAGCCCTTTCGGAAGATTTGGAAAGTCTTCGTCTGGATACTTTGCTTTCCGGTAAGTATGATGCCAACAATGCCATTATTGCCATCCATCCCGGTGCCGGCGGTACGGAGGCACAGGATTGGGCAGAAATGCTTCTCCGGATGTATCAGCACTGGGCAGAACGCCGTGGCTTTGCTGTAGAAACCCTTGATTATTTAGCCGGTGATGAAGCCGGTGTGAAGAGTGTTACCATTCAGATTTCAGGTGATAATGCTTACGGTTATGCAAAATGTGAAAAGGGTGTACACCGTTTGGTGCGTATTTCACCTTTTGATGCCTCCGGCAGACGGCATACGTCCTTCGTTTCCGTGGATGTTATGCCTGAAATCAGCGATGACATTGATGTACAGATTAATCCTGATGATTTAAAAATTGATACCTTCCGTTCCGGGGGTGCCGGCGGTCAGCACGTTAATAAAACGGACTCTGCTGTTCGTATTACCCATATTCCCACCGGTGTTGTGGTGGCTTGTCAGAATGAACGTTCGCAACATCAGAACAAAGATACAGCTATGAAAATGCTGAAAGCTAAACTGGTGGAAATGGCAGAACGTGAGCACAAGGAAAAGATTGATGACTTAAAGGGAGATATGAAGGATATTGCCTGGGGCAGCCAGATTCGTTCTTACGTGTTCCATCCCTACAGCATGGTGAAAGACCACCGTACCAACTGGGAAAGCGGTAACACCGGTGCTGTGATGGACGGCGACTTAGATCCCTTTATTAATGCCTATTTAAAGGGTGCCAGCTTGGGTACATTGAATTTAAAATAGTCATAAACCTGTCCCACAGTTCATACATTGGTAAGGAACATAAGGAGGCGAGAAAATGATTAAAAAAACTTTGTTTTTGTTTGTTGTATTAGCCATTTTCCTGGTGACCAATATAGCGGCAGTGCTACCGGAAAAAGCCATTGATTTTACAGATGTGACGGAGAATCATCAATGGGCGGAAGATGCCATTGATTATCTTATAGCAGAAGGAATCATAACCGGTATGGAAGACGGTTCATTTGCGCCGGATGAGGAAGTAACCAAAGAACAGTTCGCTAAAATGCTTGCTATGGCTTTGGAGATTGAACCGGCAGAGGATGCAGTGCAAACCTATACGGATGTTTCTGCAGAACGATGGTCTTTCCCTTATATTGAGGCAACCAAGGATTATTTCCCCTTAGAAGAAGATTTAGCTATCAATGAATATGCACCGTCAAAAGCCTTTCTGCGCCAGGAAGTAGCAGCGACGATTGTTAACGGTATGGGGTTGAATAAGGAGATAAATGCCTTTAATAAAAATGTGCTGGAGGAATTGTTTGCAGACAGCAATCAAGTAACACCGGCGATTAAAACCCAGATTATCATTGCTGTTGAACGGGGTATTTTACGGGGAGCCGACGGTGAGCTTCGCCCCAATGCACCGGTGACAAGAGCAGAAGCGGCGGTGTTTATTTACCGTATGATGATGATTCGCCAGGGCAAAGGTGAAATTGCCTTTGTAACCAGCACCCCCATCGTGGCCGAAAGTCAGGTATCCTTGGAACGTGCCAAGGAATGGGCGAAAGAACACGGCGCCCATCAGCGGTTTATTGATATTGCGGATATTTATTGGAAATACGGTGAAATTACCGGCATCCGTCCTGAAGTGCTGTACGCACAGGCGGCCAAAGAAACCGGTTACGGAAAATATGGCGGCAGAGTATTGCCGGAACAGAATAACTGGGCAGGTATTAAAACCGCTACGGCCAACGGTGACGAAACTTACGATCATGAAAGCTTTGAAACCCCCGATGACGGCGTACGGGCACATTTTAACCATATGTCTGCTTATTTGGGCTTAGAGCCGGTGGGTGAGCCTCACGGCCGGTATTTTACAGCCAGCCGCACAGCCTGGGCAGGCACAGTGAAAACGGTGGAAGAGCTTGGCAACAAGTGGGCACCGGAGCATACATACGGTTACAGTATGGTTGTTCGGTATATTCTGCCTATGATTGGGTAAAAATTTTAGAAAAGGTATTGACAAAGCAGAATTGCTGTGTTATAATATTTGAGAATGAGTAAGCGGAAACGTTTGTTTTCCACCATCAGGCAACGCCTCCATGGTCAATATGCTTTATGTAAGTGTATGAGCGGATAGGTGTATGCCTGTCCGCTTTTTTATTTGTCAGGAGCAATCCTGAAAAACTTTATGGAGGTGCTTTCAACATTAGTAAGCAGGAAATGAAGATTAATGAAGAGATCAGAGTAAGTCAGGCCCGTATTGTTGGCCCTGATGGAGAACAGCTGGGCATTATGGATTCGGCTGCAGCTTTAGATCTTGCGTATCAGAAAAATTTGGACTTGGTTTTAATTGCGCCGAAGGCTGAACCGCCGGTTTGCAAGATTATGGATTACGGTAAGTATAAATTCGAGCTTGCAAAACGGGATAAAGAAGCGCGCAAAAATCAAAAGGTTGTAAATGTTAAGGAGTTGCGTATTTCGCCTTCTATTGACGAACACGACTTTGATACAAAAATTAATCATGCCAAAAAGTTTTTGCAGGATGGCGATAAGGTTAAGGTTTCTATCCGTTTCCGCGGTCGTGAAATTCATCACTCAGCATTGGGTATGAAGACACTGGAACGCTTTCGGGATACACTGGCTGATTACGGCTCTGCCGATAAGCCGCCGAAGCTGGAGGGTAGAAGTATGAGCATCCTCATCTCGCCTGCAGGTAAAAAAGACTGAGAAAAACTTGTTTAACATTATTTAATATTTATTGAGTGGAAGGAGTACTACATTATGCCTAAGATTAAAACACACCGGGCTTCAGCAAAAAGATTCAAAGTGACCAAAAATGGTAAAATCAAAATGAAGCATGCATTCAAAAGCCACATTCTGACTAAGAAGTCTACCAAGAGAAAGCGTCTGCTCCGTAAAGGCGCCTACGCTTGCGATGCAAACGCTAAGGTAATCAAGAAACTGATCCCCTACAAATAATCACGATTGAGAGAAAATTCAGGAGGTATAAAAAATGGCAAGAGTTAAAGGCGCTTTAAATACACGCAAAAGACATAAAAGAATTCTGAAGCTGGCTAAAGGCTACAGAGGCGGTAAGAGCAAGCTGTTCAGAACTGCAAAACAGGCTGTTATGAAATCCCTGTCCTATGCTTATGTAGGCAGAAAACAGAAGAAACGTGATTTCCGTCGTCTGTGGATTACCAGAATCAGTGCACAGGCTAAGGTTTGCGGTATGAACTATTCTACTTTTATGAACGGTTTAAAGAAAGCCGGCATCGAAATGAACAGAAAGATGCTTGCTGAAATCGCAGTTAGCGATAAAGAAGCTTTCCAAGCATTAGTTGAAAAAGCAAAGGCTAGTCTCTAATAAGAACATAATTCATTAGATTTAAAAGACTGTTGTAAAATGAAATCATTTTGCAACAGTCTTTTTGTGTTACACCAAAAGAACACCACCGTATTCAATGAATACGGTGGTGTTTAAGGATAATCTTATTTAATTTGACACAAAACTGTAGAATGCAATTTAATACGAAAATATCCCTCGTAAAAGGTCGAGGGATGTTTTCGTATTCATCAAAATTATTTTAATCTTCTTTTTTTTCGTATTCGTTTTTTCGTATTCCGGGATAATGCTTATCCAGAAACTCTTCACGGTACGGATTAACGCCTTTTGATGGGTTTTCAGGGTGAAGCGGAAGCGACCATCTTTTATCCTTTAAGTATTTATTGTGAAAAGTTCTTTCTATCCGTCTTGATTTTTCAAGGGCGTCCATGCAGGAGCGTATGCATCCCCTTGCGCCGCAAATTGCGAAGTAGCCTGTATGTTCAATGATGTAGTTGTAATAATCCATTACAGCATGATTACCGGGTTTTCTGCCCCATTGCGCGCCTGCTAAAGCATAACACATGATATAAGCTTCTTCTTCGGTCATCTGTGAATTACGAACATCAAAAGCCATATTGGGAAATTCTTTTTTTAGAAATGGTGAACATTCATTATTCATGCCGTGGTGCGAAAGTGTGCATCGACCCATTTGAACATCACCAAACCACACCTTTTTTTCGCCAAAGTCAATATATATTCTTGCATTTTCATCTTTGGGATCAGGTATAGCTCCGCCGGGACAACCTCGAGTGCACGCACCACAGTGCATACAAAGGGTACCGGTATCCATAATTGGGTCAGGTTCAAGAACACAATCGGTAAAAATGAGACCCAAACGCACTCCGGGACCATATTCTTTAGTTAAAAACACCTTTGACCAACCAATTTCACCAAGACCGCAGCCTGCTGCTATCATACGAATACTGCAGACAACATCAGGAGGAACTTTATCCTCAGCAACAGGTTTTCTTGTTGTACCATTACCTTCCGGTACTGCCGGGTAATGTGCAACTGCTTCATAACCGTTATCTTCTATAAAACGGCAGAGGTCATAAGTTTTTATAGGTCTGAAAAAAGCATTGAGCTTATTGTATGTATAAAAGGTGTAGTTGTGCCAATGTGTACCTTCTTCTATACCTCTGTTAGCACCGCGAGGAATTGGCATCGCAATAGCGATAACCGATTTTGCTTCCGGAAAATATGTTATTGGACTCATTAGCTTCGGCGAATTTTTGAAGCGTTCAATGTTTCCTATCGCTATACAGTTTATACCAAGTTCTTTTGCCCTTTCTTTTATCATCTGAGATGTCAGCTTCATATCAGTGACCTCTCTTTCCGCTTTTTGAGAATGCTCCTCCCAAAACATTTGCGCGTTCATCCGAACGGTCTACCGTTAATTGTGATTTGCCGATAGCCCACGCTTCTTTTGTACGGAATTTGTTTTCAAATGTGTTTTCCAACGCTTTTCTTTCTTCCAAACCGCACATACAGGTTCTGTTGCAAAGTGCCGCAATACGGTCGGGCTTTGAATCAGCGGAAAAACGGTTTACACAAGCTCCGTTTTCACAATTCCGGCAAATGTTATAATCAATTTTGCCTACAATAAACTTTTTTCCGCAAATTACAATTTCTTCTGTTTCAGTTTTGCTGATGGCACCAAGTGGGCAGGAATCTGCACACGCACGGCAACCGTTACACAAATCAGCTTCTAAAAGGGGAGTAGGTTCTATTTCAGCATCAGTAAGGATCATATGAAATCTTTGTCTCGAACCGAATTCTTTTGAAAAAGGAATTCCATTATAAGAAATTGTGCAAAGTCCACAAGCAACAGATGCATAATCAAAATCAGGGTAAACATTAGGAGCAGGCTTTCCGGATGCTACCGGAACTCCGGAAGGTTCAATGTCACAGGGATTTGGGAAAACAGGTACTGCCTCCCAACCATGACTCTCGATAAAATTAGTTAAATTATATGCTGAAAGAGCAAGAAACTCGTCTTCCAGCCAGTTTTTACCAAATAGCTGATAGTCGCCGAAGTTGGTACCTTCTTCTATTCCGCGAAGTGAACCTCTGCAAATTCTTTTGCCAAGCATAATGACTGTCTTTGCCTCCGGAAAAATAGAAAACGGGTTATACTGAGCATCTACTTCATCAAAGCGTGATTTATCAGCAAAACCAAGTAAATCTATGCCATCTTTTTTGGCAAATTCTTCTATTAAACATTTGATATTCATTTTATATACACATCCTTTCAAGATTATCATAACTGATTCAAAGAAAAATGTAAATATAAAAAAACAATGCGAGTTTATATTTTCGCTACTTGATTTTTCCTGAATTGCTGTTATAATAAGAATTAAGGAGATGTACACAATGAATATTTTTATAAATTCGCCTATAACCTCATTGAATGTTTATGATGTAAAAAATCCCAAAGAAAAACTTATAAAGGTAAGGGCTCGTGAATTTAATTCTATTACTTACAGAAAAAAAGGCACTGTAAAACTTAATTTTGGCGGCAAAATCCTTATTTCACATCCGAGATGTATTACATTTACTCCAAAAAATACTAACTATACAACCGAAACAATAGACGACACTCATATGATAGCAATACACTTTGACTATCCTTGCAAAAATGAGCTTGCTGAGCCTTTTGTTTATGAAAACAGCAATCATATAATGTGTAGTTTATTTGAGGAAATTTACAAAAAATACTCTGTCGAAGATGCTAATAACTACGAGTGCTACTCTCTTTTTTACAAGTTGCTTTCTGAACTCAAAAAGCATTTTGAAATTAAACAAAACAAAAAGATTATACCTGCGGTTGTTCAGGCAAAATATCTTATTGAAAATAATTTTCGAGATGGCAATTTTAACATTGACTGTCTTGTTTCAATGCTCCCTATAAGCGCTTCATACTTAAGGCGTGAATTTAAGACAGCATATGGCGTTTCTCCAATAGAGTATTTAAAACATGTAAGATTACAAAATGCGATGTCACTTCTTTCTGCCGACTATTATTCTGTGGAAGAACTTGCTGAAAAATGCGGGTATTCGGGAGTAAGCTATTTTATACAGTCGTTTAAAAAAAGTACCGGGCATTCACCGATAGAATATAAAAAACTATATCTAAGCAGATAAATGATATACCTAATCGATGTTATAAAGAAATTAAAACAAAAGAATCCGGAATAATTGACTATTATCCGATATTGTGATATACTACTTTAGTATATCAATTCGTGAGGAATTTTAAATTAAATGGTGTCAGATTGGTGTCAGGCTAATCTTGAAACCCTTGAAAATAAAGGAGATTTGAAACAAATGAAATTAGGTATAGAAATATATCGGGCATTTTCATACAATTTCATAAAATCACATAAAACTCCTTAAAACTAAGTAACGGTGCGACTTTCAAAAGGTTCAAATTCTATAAAGATTTATATAACTTTATAAGACCAAATGCCAAAATGGTGTAAACGTGGTGTAAAGATTAAAACAAATCCGGAAAAAGAGACAAATGCAACTGAATATTTTTTATAAAAACTGTGACTTTTGAAGTTGCAGTTTTTGTTTTTTCGAGAGGAACAAAACTAATTTAGATGTTACATGCCAAATAGCAAAGTAGATGGAGAACTTGAGTTTAAAGCCATGCAACTTACAATTAAATAGTACCGAGACTTTCAACAACTGCTTTGTGTTTGATATGTTTCCCTATAGCGACGAGATTTATATATACAGAAATTATTACATATCCTATTTTTTGTTTTGTTTTCTGTAATCTTGGGGTGTTATGCCAACATGCGACAAAAACACTCGATAAAATCCATTATATGAACGATATCCAACCTTTTGTGCCACTTCGGTTATGGAAAGATTGGTTTCCTTTAAGTAATGCATTGCAGTTTCAAGCCGTAATTTAATCACCAGATTTTTAAAGCTTGAATTCATTTCCAACGTAACTATCCTTTCGGTTTGTTTTGTGCTTAAATAAAGAACCTTCGAAAGTGAATTAATACTTATCGGGGTATTATAGTACTGATTTATATAGTCTTCGATAATTATACGACGTAGATTTTTTTCGGCAAGTTCACTTGAATCATCTAGCGCATAATTGTTATTTTTGTTTTCCGCTATCAGATCATCTGTCAACTCCAGCATAATAAGAGAAAAATAAAGCCTTAGCTTTATTGATGAAAGTCCACCCTCATTGAAGCAAGCAGACATAATACGTTCGATTTCATGAATATATTTTTCCGCGTGTTCTATTTTTTTTATATCTTTTATCTGTCCAAAGGCACGGTCAAAGGTTGTGAAAACATCTTTTACCGTTCTTTTTTTGATTTTTTCATATGAAAAACAAAAGCTTGTTATGGTTGTTTTAGTTTTGGGAATCCATGTATGAATCATATTCGGCGGAATGATGCACGCCTGAAATTGCGTAAGACACATGCTTCCTTCGTTTGATGACACGGAGGATTTTCCCTTGGATAAAACGTGGAATTCGAAACTGTTATGACTATGCGTCGTTGAGTGCGATTTCTGTTCATAGAAAAAATCGCTCTTTAGCGTTATAAGAACTTTTAGATTTTCGATTTCAAAAGTGATCGTGTATTTTCTGGGAATTGTATTCATAAGTCTCCCCCCCTTTTTTCATTATACATTCGTATTTACAAAAATACAAGTCCTACTAAAACAATAGTAAAAATTAATATTTATGTCCCATTTGTTCGTTTATTTTGTTACTGTTTTATGATATAATCATATAGACATTTTAAATGAAGTGGTATAAACAATAACACTGTTCGCTCTAACGAAATGAATGTGGACCTTGCGGTTATCTACGATTCCGCAGGATCAGATTTAAAGTTTGTTGGTACAAGCGGAAGTGCCGGTATTCCAAACCGTGACAGCTTTTATTCATTTAAAAAACAGCTTGACGAAATAAAAAGAGAGGTAAATGAAATATGAATATGAGAAAAAGCAATACTTTAAAAAAAATAAGGGAAGGCAAAGTTGCCTATTCAACAAAAATTAATTTAAATGACCCGAGAGCAGTTGAAATTGCTGCGATGTGCGGATTTGACTGCATATGGATTGATATGGAACATGTTCCGTCTGATTTCGTCGGTATTGAAAATATGATAAGAGCCGCTAAGGTTCATGATTGCGATGTATTGACACGCGTTCCGAAAACCGGAGGGTACTCTGACATCATCCGTCCTTTAGAAGCTGATTCAACCGGAATTATGGTTCCTCATCTTATGAGCCTTGAAGAAGCAAAGAAAATAGTTTACTATACAAAATTTCACCCCATCGGGCGCAGACCGTTAGACGGGGGTAATGCGGATGGTAAATACTGTTTGGTCGATGGACCGGATTACATGAAGCAGGCAAACAAAGAAAGGTTTACGGTTGTTCAGATTGAAGATCCGGAGCCTATGGCAGAGCTGGAAGAAATATGTGCCCTGCCCGGTCTGGATATGATATTTTTCGGTCCTGCGGATTTTAGTCAGGGAATTGGGAAACCCTGCGAGATGGACAATCCCGCACTTGCAGAAGCAAGAAAAAAAGTAGCACAATGTGCGCGAAAACACGGTAAAATTGCCGGTACTGTGGGCGGTATGACAAACGTAAAGCACCTTGTCAGCGAAGGTTATAACTTTATAAACATTGGTGCTGATGTGATCGCACTTAGCTCGTATTACAAAAACATAATAGAGAACTTATCAAAATAATTCCAAGGAGAATTGCCATAAATATTATGGAAATCTTAAGAAAACCGAAAAATAAAAGGAGTAGATTTTTTTGAAAATTAACTTAAACGGTGACGTACAAATTATAATGAGTAATCCCCACAGCTATCACAATTATTTTGCCTGGCCGACAGTTACCAGACTGCAAAACGGAAAAATAGCTGTAGTTGCTTCGGGATTCAGACTTTCTCATGTATGTCCATTTGGAAAAACCGTTATTTCCTACAGTGAAGACGAAGGAAAAACATACACATTCCCTGCGCCTGTCATTGATACTGTTCTCGATGACCGAGACGGCGGCATTCTTGCATATGGAGATAAAAATGTTATTGTTACTTCCTTTAACAATACACCCGATTTTCAAAAGGAAAGAATTGAACACGGAAAAGGGTTTTCAAAGCATTGCCCAATGAAGCCATACCGCTATGCATACCTTGATTCAATCAGTGAAGAAGAGGTCGATAAATATTATGGTGCTCTCTTTCGTATCAGCTCCGATTGTGGTGTTACTTTTGGAGAAATGTTCAAAAGTCCTGTAACCTCCCCACATGGTCCCACAGTTTTAAGTGACGGAAGTCTGCTTTGGGTCGGGACAAATTTTCGGGATATAAACAAAAACAATTGCAAAACGCCTCGGCTAAGTGCATATAGAATACATTCCAACGGCAAAACAGAGCATGTGGGAGATATTGAAAACTTCTGTAATGACAATGGTAAAATTGTTTTGAGTTGTGAACCCTATGCAACAGAAATAAGCAGTGGCAGAATATTATGCCATATACGTGCCCAGATTGCCGGCGACTCTGCGATTACGCTCTATCAGACACATTCAGATGATAAAGGGAAAACATGGTCAAAGCCTGAAAAAATCCTTCCCGAAAACGGTGGGGCACCTTCTCATATTTTAAAACACTCATCAGGGATTCTTATTTGCACATATGGTTGTCGGAAAAAGCCCTTTGGCATAAAGGCAATGATAAGCAGAAATAACGGCGAAAGCTGGGAGGATTCAGGGTATATATACACAAATGAAGACTCGGCAGATCTGGGATATCCATCCACAGTTGAACTGAACGACAAAAGCTTAGCGACCGTTTTTTATGCCCACCCTGAAGAAAATGAACCTGCTGTTATAATGCAACAAAAATGGAATTTTGTATAATACATTTATAACATAACTATTGATAAATTAAGACCCATGTGATATAATGATATCTATATGTAAGTTTATCCATTTAAGAAAAATTATATTTCAGATTGGGTTACGGCAAAACATTACAGTCAATACGCCCGGAACCCTTGAAAATAAAGGAGATGTAGATAAGTTATGAAGCTGGGTATAGTCGGTTTACCCAATGTGGGTAAGTCAACATTGTTTAATGCCATTACCCAGGCAGGGGCTGAGTCAGCGAACTATCCCTTCTGCACCATTGAACCCAATGTGGGTGTTGTGCCGGTGCCGGACGAAAGACTGGACAAGTTGGCAGAAATGTATAATCCCCAGAAGGTGACTCATGCTGTCATTGAATTCGTGGACATTGCAGGTTTAGTTAAAGGTGCCAGTCGAGGAGAAGGGTTGGGCAATAAGTTTTTATCTCACATTCGTGAGGTGGATGCCATTGTGCACGTTGTCCGTTGTTTTGAAGATGCAAACATTGTCCATGTGGAAGGTTCGGTTTCTCCGCTTCGTGATGTGGAGACCATTCAGCTGGAGTTGATTTTTGCAGACCTTGAAATGCTGGAAAAACGGATTGACAGAACCAAGAAAATGATGAAATCCGGCGAAAAGAAATATCAGCAGGAGCTGGATTTATTGGAAGAAATGAAAGTGCTCTTAGAAGGCGGCAGCCCGGCAAGAGCAAGAGAATATTCCGAAGAAGAAGCCGAACTCATTAAGGATTTACCCCTGCTCACCTTAAAGCCGGTTTTATATGCTGCCAATGTTTCAGAAGATGATTTCATTAATGGTATTGAAGATAACCAGATGGTGAAGGAACTGACGGAAATGGCAGAAAAAGAAGGCTCTGAGGTGATGCCCATTTCTGCTAAAATAGAAGAAGATGTTTCAGCTCTTGAACCGGATGAAAAAATGGAGTTTTTGCAGGAGTTGGGCATTAAAGAATCCGGTCTTGACCGTTTGGTGAAGAAAAGCTATAAGCTCTTAGGCTTAATCAGCTATTTAACTGCCGGTGAGCCGGAGGTTCGCGCCTGGACCATTACACAGGGGACCAAAGCGCCGGGAGCTGCCGGAAAAATTCATACAGACTTTGAAAAAGGCTTTATCCGTGCGGAAGTGGTAGCGTATAATGACCTGATGGCGTGCGGCAGTATGACAGCAGCCAAGGAAAAAGGTCTGGTTCGCTCTGAAGGTAAAGAATATGTGATGGTGGACGGCGATGTTGTGCTGTTCCGTTTTAATGTGTAAAATAAAGAATTGCAACATAAAGGTTAATGTACAATATACATTAACCTTTATGATTTTTTATGATATTAGGAAAAAGTATTGGCTTTTCTGCTGTCGGTGGTATAATAATTGATGGATTAGGATAAGTGGTGGAGTCTGTCATCAAGCATTTTTTATGTTTGATTTATCTTGATTGTCAATGCCGGGGATTTTTATATTTTTAGGTATTAACACAGAACCACATCTAATTGGTTCTGTGTATTTTTTTTGTCATGATTTAATAGGAAACCACGCGCTGAAACAATCTAAAAAATTTTTAAAAGGTGGTTGTTATGGAACAATACTTAACTCTCTTCTACGGGCTTTCATTTTTGATTGCCATCATTGCGTTTGCTTATGCAGGGTATTTATACCTGTGGGTTAAACGCCAGCCCATCAGCAACAAAAAAATCATTGAGGTTGCCGGCTTGATTAAAGACGGGGCGAACACATTCATGACAAGGGAATATAAAATTCTGGCAGTTTTTGCAGCTATTATTGCAGTACTGATTTTATTATTCCTGCCGTCTCCTATCTGGTCCGGTGAAGTAATGAAAAACATTGGTATGGCTATATCTTATATTGCCGGTACCGTTCTTTCTGCCATTGCCGGTAAAATTGGTATTTTGGTTGCCAGCCTTTCAAACGGTCGTGCAGCTGAAGGCACGCAAAAGGGAATTAAGCCTGCCTTCTTAATCGGCTTCCGTGGTGGTGCCGTTATGGGTCTTTTGGTTGTGGGCTGTTCTCTGTTTGGTGTAGCTGCTGTTATTGGTGATACTGTTGGTGACCCCTTTAAAGATACGGCCGGTCCTTCTATTAACACACAGATTACCGTAGTATCTTTGGTTGCATCATTGCTTTCTGCTGTGTTTGCAGCATTCTCTATCTTTGGTTGATAGAAGAAAGAAGTATAAAAGCCGTGGCAATGCCACGGCTTTTTTGCTGGATTTACTTGACATTTTGAGACAAATTTGTCATAATGATAGTTGAGTTTTTATGTGTAGTGATGAATGAGAGGGTTACTATATGACGAGGAAATATGTTGCAGATCATAAATACAGTGGAATGTTATTTGTTTTAGTGTTTATGATGTATACATTAGTTTATATGAC
>SVJT01000010.1 GCA_015068865.1 Oscillospiraceae bacterium
CATATTGACAAAGTAGGCTATATATGATACTATATAGGCTATAAAAAGTCTTTTGTTGCACAAAGAAAAGGAGTCATATTTTATGTCCGTTACAAACGAACTCATCGCCCATACGGTTTACAGAGCTTTTAGAAAAAAACAGTTATAAACATACTCTCCCAGCCCTTGCAATTTCATTAAAATATGCTATAATAATGGTATCTTAACCATTATATAAGGAGAATCGTTTTATGGTTTGTTCAAAATGCGGAAAAGAACTACGTGAGGGCGCTCGTTTTTGTCATCAGTGCGGAAATAAAATCTCTGTTGATACCGTTTCTGCTGAAAATACAAAAACAACTACTGCCGCATCAAATAAAAAGAACCCGCAAACTACTCAAAATAAACAGAACCCACAAAGCAGCCAAGGGAAAAAGAATCCACAGACTGCTCAAAATAAACCGAACTCGCAAGGCGGTCAGGGGAAAAAGAACCCGCAGACTGCTCAAAATAAACCGAACTCGCAAGGCGGTCAGGGGAAAAAGAACCCGCAGACTGCTCAAAACAAGCAAAATTCACAAGGCGGTCAGGGGAAAAAGAATCCGCCGACCACTCCCCAACAACCCACTACACCGCCAAAGGCAAAAAAAGATTCGACTTCCCACGCATTTTTGTTTTTGCTTGTCACCTCTATATTGCGCTTACGGTCCGCTATGAATGCCTTTTCTTATACCTTTAAAGGAACTTTATCTCTGCCTTCTTTGGCCGAGTTAATCATTTCCTGGGCACCAATTATCTTTTTGCTGACTGTTTTTGCGACAAAATTTTTAAAAAAACCAAAGAAAAACGCAAGTGTTGTTCTTCTGATTGTAGGCATTGCTTATATTGTCTGTCTGGCAAATTGTCTTGTACATATTAATGACATCTCTTTCTGGCAATTCCTGAACAGTGGCGGTTCCACTCTCTGCGAAGCGATTATGATGATTTCTCTGTCAAATGCCGTACGAAACAGAAACCTCTGTCCCTCAAAATATTTTACTTGCTTAAAACTCAATATTTTTATACATATTCTCTGTTTGTTGTTCGGGACCTTCCGTTTTGGTCAACCATTATCGCTTTTACTCATCATTGATACTGTTTTCTGTTTTCTCTCCTTGTGGCACCTGCCCAGAGAGTTCACAAAAATACGTTAACAAGATTTTGATAAAGGAGTTTTATGAATATGCACTGTAATAAATGCGGAAAAGAACTAAAAGAAGGTGCCCGTTTCTGCCCTGCCTGCGGTACCCCCGTTGCACCGGTTCCACCAACACAGCCGGCAAAACCGGCAGTGCCACAAACACCGCAACACTTTAACCCTAACCCTAATCCTCAGAAACCTTCTTCAAATGTCGGGAAAATTATTGCTATTATTTGCATTCCGATCATCGGCTTCTTTTTGATTGGCTTGCTGGTTTTCTTTCTTATCATTGCAAGACCTTCCGGCGAACCAAATAACCAAACGGTTTCGCCTACACCCAAGCCAACTGCAAAGCCCACTGCTGCTCCTGCTACTCCGGAGCCTGTTGTCAGACCGGCCATTGAGGATTCTGTCAACCAGCTGATTTCCTCTTACGGTGTCGAAGGAAGCGTTGCTGTCTCTGTCCTTGATAACATCACCGGCGAACAGTTTATCTGCGCCGGAGCCAATGAACAATATGCCGCCTGGGGATTTTATCTTCCGGTTTATATGGCGTTTTGTGACCGTTATCCCGGCACTTCTTCTTATGTAGAAGAAAAGCAAAATATGCTGAGCCACGATGCCGGTAAATGCAACACCGCTGCAAACTTTGCTATCGACAGTTTTGGCGGTACGGATTCTATTACCAGCTATATTCGCCAGACATTAGGCTACAGCAACACGCGCTACGGTCGTAAATTCGGTCAGACCAATGCCACCGACGATAATTATACTACTGCATATGATGCTGCCATTATGCTGAATCAATTTAATTCTCTCTATAACAGTTACGACCTTTGTTATAACCCCTCGTCCTTTGGCATTGCTGTACCCGATGGAGCCTCTATGTATGCTCAGTTGGGCACAGAGAATATTTCCGTTAAAAACAACTTAAATGTTTTTGCGATTATGCACGGCTATTCTGCTGATTACAGCATTGTTATCTTAACGAAGAACAATGCTTCCGGCAGCGGCATTGTCAATGCCATTCTTCAAACCGTTCATACGCAAATGGAGGCATATGCAGAATGAACATAAGCAAGAGTCTCCGCACCGCACTCACGATTCTGCTTGCGATTCTGCTCTGTTGCGGTTGCGCTGCTAAAACCATGCCTCCGTCACCCACAGAAGCACCAAATCTCCGTCCTTCTCCGGAACCTGCTTCCTCCGAATCGCCCGCTCCCTATTCCGGACCGGATTACGGCTCTATCATCACCGAAAGTTTTGCAGGCTTTGATGGACAGTACAGCTACAGCTTTCATCACTATGGCGCCGATGTCCGTTTTGCTAACGAAAGCAAAAAAATGAAATCGGCCAGCGTTATTAAGCTGTTTATTATGGAATATGCCTATAGTCGCGTCGTTGCCGGGGAGCTTAAAACCGATGACCAAATTAGCGGTCAAACCCTCGCTTCTTTAATTGAAGCCATGATTACAGTTAGTGACAACAATGCCACCAACATCCTGATTGAGCATTTTACTATGGACAAGTTAAATGACTTTTTCGTTTCCTGCCAATATACCGATACGGTGTTGCAGCGAAAAATGTTGGATACAGCTGCTGTCGCCCGTGGCGAAGAGAATTATACTTCTGCTTCTGATGTGACCGCTTTTTTAGATAAGCTTTATGCCAATAAGGATAACTTCCCCTATAATGAAATGCTGGACGTGATGAAACGGCAAAAAATTGCCACCAAGCTCCGTCGGGATATGCCGGCAGGGATTGAAATGGCCAGTAAAACCGGCGAGCTTTCCGATACAGAAAACGATGTTGCCCTTGTATTCACGTCAAACGGAGATTATGCCATTGTCTGCTTAACCTCCGGTGGCACAGCCACCGCTGCCCGCAATGCCATGGCGGTTACTTGCCGGAAGCTTTATGATACCCTTCTTGGGGAATAAACCTCCCCCTTGTATCTCTTAGAGCGAGTCGAAACTTGTTGACTTTTAAAGTAAATGATAGTATAATATTTGTGTGTTTAAAAATTTTTAAAGGAGACGATTATTATGAAAAAACTCTTATCCGCTCTGTTGGTTTTGGTTATGACAGTAAGCTTGTTTGTCGGCTGTGCTGACAAAAATAAGGAAATCGCTACAGAAGTTGCTGATGATTTTATGTCAGCATTTGTTGAATTGGATGTTGATGCTATGGAAAACTACCTCGATGATGCCGACGCCATTCCTGAAGACATGGCTAATTTTGATATTGACACATTGGTTGATAATGCTATTGATTCTAATCCCGCTATTGCTCCCTATGAAGAGGACTTCACCAAATTTGCCGAAGCTGTAGTCGAAAAAATGACCGATAATATGAGCTACACCATTGTTGAAACCGAAAAAGACGGTAAAGACTATGTTGTTACCGTTGAAATGACAATGCCTGATTTTGACGAAGTTAACAAAAGCTTTGAAGATACTTTAAAATCTTCTGTTAGCAACCAGAAAATGAACGAACTCATAACCAAGCTGTTTACAAACGGCACAATTACTGCTTCCTCCTCTCAGCAGGAGATTCTCGATGCTGTAATGCCCGAAGTTATTAACTTAATGATTGAGTCTGTTGATGATTTTAAGGTTGATACAGAAACTGAAGAAAAAGAACTCACCATTTCCAAGATCGACGGCGAATGGCTGATTAATACTAAAAAGAGCAATATAGACTAATTTACAAAATAAAAACACAAACCCCCTTCGTTTTACGAAGGGGGTTTTTACCTCTTATAAATTAGCAATTAATACAAAGCATAATAAAATTCTTCAAAAAACTCTTCCATGAAGTAACTAAATTCAGGCGAAGCTGAAAGCAAAATAACGAGGAAGAAAATTAACACCACAAAGAGTAAGCTGATAACGGAACAAATAATACCGGCTGTTCCCATACCGCGACTTCTGCCGGCCAGCAAAGGCATTTGTTCTGCCCGCACCTCTTACATCAGCCATTTGATTGCTTTTGCGGCTGAAGAATCACGATTAACCGGCAAAGTTATTGATCTGGAAGAGTATTCTGAAAACTTACTATAAACAAAACTATTTGATTCTCCTCACCATTCCGCCAAGGCGAATGATATAGACTCATTTGGTTACAATAAAACCGTTCTGAGAGTAGTTCAGCACTGTTTTTCAATCAGTAAAGGAGGTTTTTATATGAAAAAACTATTTGTTTTAACCATTGGTTCTATTCTTTTTGCCGGACTGCTGTTGGGTTGTGACAAAAATATTCCTGTTCCAACTCCAAGCCCCGATGCCGCCGCTATGCAAACGGCTATTCCGGCTACCCTGAATCCCGCTGCTACGATTTCTCCCACCCCTACTGCTGTTCCGCCACACAAAAGCATTGACTCTTCAACCTTTATCGGTGAAAATCGTGCCAAAACCATCGCACTGGAAAAGGCGGGGCTTACGGCAAATGCTGTTCGGTTTGACCGTGTGGAACTGGATGAAGATAACGGTATTTGGCATTACGAAGTTGAATTTACAAAAGACAATCTGGAATACGATGCCGACATTAAAGCAGACGACGGCACGGTTCTCAGTTGGGAAGTTGATACCGATTAAAGAGGCTGTAGCAAAATGCACAGACCACACAATTTTTCATCCAGCCCAAAAGAGGCTGTAGCAAAATGACTTCATTTTGCTACAGCCTCTTTCTTCTTATTCATTGACCAGTAAAAATTCTCTCAAGGTTTCCGACTTCTCTCTGTTAATCTTCTCACCGTCAAAGAGGAATCCTCCGATGGAACGACCGGCTTTGCCACCGTTTTTAAGATATGCCTTCATTGCCCGGCGCATACCGGTATCTTCCGGCAGATGATCCGGATTGCCGTCGTAATAAACGCCAAACAACCGCCAGCAATCATGATAATCCGGCTCTTCAATGGTTTGAAAAACAGTATAATCTTCTGCAAATGACCAGGTGTTGGAATTTTCTTTAAACACAACACCGCGATAATTGGGATTAATGAGCCAGGTGCAGGTGCGAAAAGCCATATACTCACCATGGGTGTTTTCAAAAAAATCATAGGCCATTTTATAGGACTTCATAACATCCTCATGACGCAAGGGACCACAGGAGGGGATATGAACATCCAATGCATAAATTCCGCCGGGGAACTTCCGCCGGATAAAGTGTAACCGTCCCAGCTGGAAAATAACTGCTTCATAAAAGTTTTCAAACCAGGTGAACACAAAGGTGCCCCAAATGCCTTTTACTTCTTTACATTCCTTCAGCTTATTGACAACATCCGTCGCGATTGCCCAAAAGAGTTCTTCTTTTACGCCACGCTGCAAATAGCGATCCCGAGCCACCTCTGCACGGTCGCAAAGCAAAACCATTTGCAGGGTATACGGATGAACGCCCAGCACCTCTGCCGCTTCTTCTGACTTCTGTTTAATTTCAGAAAAACTGATGTGTAAGCCCATCAGCCTTGCCAATTCTTTATATTCATCCTTCTCTTTAATCTTTGTAAACGTTTCAAAGAGAAAATCTACAGCTTCTTTTGGCATATTAATCTTTTCAGCAAAAAACTTAAAATCCATAAAAACAGCCTCCAAAAAAATATCTTTTTATGATGCTAATTTATTGCATCCCAATTCTTGTAAAAGTCATAACTTCTTAAACATTCATCAGTAAAACTTCTTTATTTGTGCCATAAAAAATATTCTGTTTTCCGCTGATCAACCGACAAAATTCTTCAAATTTCTCCCAACCGTCGGGGCGCATATCAAATTCATAGGCATGACCCCAAATATAAAGCAGAGCCGGTTCGTCGGTTTCCAGTTCTAAAAACTTTTGCGCGATTTCTGTCATTACATCCCAGTTTCTGTGTGGGTACAGAGTGCCCTGCAAACGGTAAAGGTCTTCTGGCATAGAAAAGCTGCCGGTGGTGGCACACAAACGGGCATAGCGAACACCGGTGTGTTCTTTAACGAGATTAATCACCCGGTCATCCACAAAACGGTCCCCATTGGGATAGGCCATACCGCACACCTCATAACCCATCATCTCAGAAAGTGCCAGTCGGTCCTCTTCTACCTGACGAATCACTTCTTCATCAGAACAATCAATCAGCCTTCTGTGATTTACCGTATGAGCTGCAACTTCATGCCCTTCATAAAGAGATTTCACGGCTTCTTTTGGCAACCGGTAATGAGCCACTGCCCCCGGTTCATCGCTTCTGCCATCATGCCACACCCATTTTCCGTCGGTTAGCACAAAGGCATTTTCATCTCCGAACCGACCGGAGGATATGTTAAAGGTTCCTTTCAGGTGATACCGATTCAAAATTTCAACTAAACGCCTGTCCTGAGCTACACCGTCATCAAAGCTGAAGGTAACGGCTTTTGTTTTACCATTGAACATCCAGTTTCATCCTTTCTGAAGTCTTTCAAAAGTATTGTATCACAAGCAACAGCCGGTTGCAAGATTTTAAGAAGAAATTATACAGTGTTTCATGGGAAACATAGACATTATAAAACCACCGGCACAAAACCATTTATGTTAACAATACCGGGCGATACGTTACAATCCAAGGCAAGGACGCGGACCCCTGCTTTTTCTGCTTTGCGTAACGCCTCCCCAAAGGCAGGATGGGTTTCATCGTTTGGCGAAAAGCGGGTGATGCCCTTCATTTGAATCACAAATACAACCCAGGCAGAAAAGCCTGCCTCTTTGGCGGCAATCAACTCATTTAAATGCTTGACTCCCCGTTCTGTGGGCGCATCAGGGAACAGGGCAATGTTATTCTTTTCCAGCGTAACCCCTTTCACTTCAACAAAATGTCTTTCTCCGTCAGCTTCTATGTAAAAATCAAAACGAGAGTTTTTAAAAGAGGTTTCCGGTCTGATAACCTTACAGTCTGCAAACAAATTGCCTGCTTTTACCCATTCAAAAAATAAACGATTGGGAGCCTGACTGTCCATATTAATCAGGCGGTCCCCTTTATAGACGGAAACCAAATCATATTTCGTTTTGCGCGTCGGATTGTCAGATTCTTCTAGCAGAACGCTGGCATCCGGCATCAAAAGCTCCCGACAACGACCGGTGTTTTTCACATGGGTCACCACGGGTTTGCCCTCCAGTTCTACATTGGCAATAAACCGATTGGGACGGCTTTTAAAGATTGCCGGATGAATATTTTTATATTCCATAGTCTGAATCTCCTGCTGTTTTTTTGCATTGTACCACGGCTGCCTGTTTTTGTCAATAATATTGGTATAGAAAAACAAAAATGGCATAAAATAATGCAAAAAGAAAAGAAAGGATGATAAAAATGAATCTGGAAGGAACAAAAACAGAGCAAAATCTGCGCACCGCTTTTGCCGGTGAATCCCAGGCAAGGAACAAATATTCTTATTATGCCGAAGCGGCAAAAAAAGAAGGGTACGAGCAAATTGCTGAGATTTTCCGAATGACTGCCGAAAACGAAAAAGCTCACGCTAAAATATGGTTTAAGCTGTTGGGCGGGATTGCCGATACCAAAAGCAATTTGGAAAACGGTGCAGAAGGCGAACACGGGGAATGGACAGAAATGTATGCTGAGTTTGAAAAAACAGCCAAAGAAGAAGGGTTCGACTCTATTGCCAGACTCTTTGCTCAGGTGGGTGCCATTGAAAAAGAACACGAAGAACGCTATCGCGCTTTAATTGCCAACCTGGAAAACAAAGAAGTCTTTAAAAAAGCGGAAGAGAAAACCTGGATTTGCCGGAATTGCGGTCATATTCATAAAGGAATGGAAGCTCCGGTGGTTTGTCCGGTTTGTACTCATCCGCAGGCATACTTTGAGTTGAGAGCTACAAATTATTAAACGTATTGAAAGGCTGAACGAATCCCCGTTCAGCCTTTCATGTTCTTACTCTTTTTTTGAAGAAATTAAATTTTTGATAACATATACAAATGCCAAAACGACCAACGCCATAGACCCGATTTGAATCCCTTTAATGATATTCGCATCAAAGAACCAGGAAAAGAAAGACTCGACAAAATCAAAGCTATCCAACAAGGCAGAGAAAAACGTTAACAAAGACAGCATAAAGAGAGAACGGTTTACCGCATTATCTCTGTTTTGCTGTTTCTTTTCATTGGCTGTCCGCCGGATTTCACTCAAGGAAACCAAGGGCTCACGAACATCCAAAAACATTTCTTTTAAAGCAAAAGCCTCTGCCAGGCGATTATACAAGTTCTGATACTGAGGCACCTCCGTTACGCGGGAGAACACAAAATCTGTTTCAAATTCATAAAGCTGATGCTGATATTCTTCCAAGGTTTCCAGTTTATTATATGTACCGATACCGATTTGAGTCAGCATCATATATAATACATATTTTTGATGCAACAAAAGTACATACATAAATAAATAGTGTTGATTGAAATTTTTGAAAAATACATCATGCACAAAGCTTTCGTGCCCCTCCGGTCGTGCCAGACAAATGGCAGCTTCCGGTGAAATGCCCCAGGTAATTTCCCTGCCGGCGCAATAAATTTCCTTCGCCTCTGACTCCGGATTTTTGTTATAGGCAAAATCTTCACTGTAGCATCTTCTTAAATAATACAGTTCTTTAGAATAATCCTCCTGCTCCGGCACATCAAGGTAGGTCAACGAGTTTGCTCGCTCAGTGGAAGGATTGGCATAAAAGAAAAAGTCAAACGGAACATCCCCCATAAGGTCCTCTGACAGAGCTTCGGCAAAGTCTAATAATGTCATTTCCTTCTTTTGATCCGGCTCATTGTCTTTTAAAAGCGGAACAACACACTCCCGGGATACTTTTTTTAAATGATATTCTGCTGTTGCAATCCACAGGGGGTCATTCTCTGTAAACTGCAGTTCAAAAGCAACCATCCCCACTCCGGTACTGAAACAGAACATATGAACCTGTTTTAAAAAGAACGTAAACCGGATTTCCTCCTGTTGATACCTATGAGGCGATGTGCCATATAAAGCACCTGCTTCGTCATTTTGCTGATGCACAAAATGAAAGCATTGACAATTTTCCGGATTTTCGCTGTCGAATTTATCGGCAACATATTTCAGCATATACAAGTTTTTATCGTGTACACTTTTCCATTTCTCGCTTTTATCCAGCTTCTCCACTAAAGCGCGGAATGTACAGCTATCGTTATAGCGGAAGGGAATAAAAATATAAGAAGAATTTCTGAATTTAGATAAAGACTGTTCTTTTTCCATAGCGCTCTCCTTAACCGAAAGTGTCATATGTTCAAATATACCATAAATTCTCAAAGAAGTCAACAAAGGCAGAAAGAGGAAGCATTTAATTGTAAAATTTGCTTGCGTTTTGTCGCTGTCGTGGTATAATGATAGTAAGGTTATTTATATGTAGGAGGGAACATATGAAAAAGATTATTGCAATCCTTTTGGCAGGCTGTTTATTCTTCAGCTTTTCCGCCCTTTCTTTTGCTCAGGAATTTACGGATATTAATGGACATTGGGCAGAACAGGATATTCTCTCTGCACAGCAGGCAGGCATCGTCAGTGGTGACGGAAACGGTTTATTCAGACCCAATGACCCCATTACAAGAGCTGAATATTTTAAAATTTTAACAGCAACAGTCGCATCATTGTTTGAACTGGATATTCCCAAAGGTGGTGAAGGTGCTCTCCACTGGGTTGCCGATTATTATGCCTTTGCGCTGAACACCAATTTATATGAGTTTGATTTCGGTAATATTGTGCAAACAAAAAGCGGTGAGGTTGAGCCGGCAGTTTTAGAGCTGGGCAATGCCGATTATCCCATTGAGCGTTGGGAAATGGCTTATTTAATCAACGGCACCCTTCAGGCGATGGGACTGGAAATTCCCGAAAAAGAAGTTCGCTTAACCGATTCGGGTGCTATCGCCGGCTATACAGAGAACATTCAGCAATCCATTAAAAACTGTGCCATGGCAGAGATTATCAAAGGAGACGAAAACGCGAATTTTAACCCATCGAAAAACGGAACCCGTGCTGAAGCCGTGGTTATGATTAAACGGTTTTTAGAAGGTTTGAACGACATTGTGGGTCAATTAACATCAAAGGACAATCAAAAGGAGGAAGAAACCATGTTTAACGAAACAGTAAAAACCTACGCAGAGGCAGAAATTCCAAAGACAAACGTGAAAGTTAAATTTACCATGGAAGACGGCGCCACCTTTACAGCAGAACTCTACCCCGAATATGCACCCCAGACCGTAGCAAATTTTGTGGCATTGGTGGAAGACGGCTTCTATAACGGTTTGACCTTCCACAGAATCGTAGACGGCTTTGTGGTACAGGGCGGCGATCCCAAGGGTGACGGCACCGGCGGTGCTAAAAATAATATTGTTGGTGAGTTTGCTGTCAACGGTTGGTCGAAAAACACCTTATCTCACGAAGAAGGTGTGCTTTCTATGGCAAGAAGCGGAATGCCCGATTCCGCCAGCTCCCAGTTCTTCATCTGCCTTGACGACTGCAGCAGCTTAGACGGTATGTATGCTGCTTTTGGTAAGGTCATCGAAGGAATGGATACCGTAAAATTCTTAACCAAAGTTGAAAGAACCATGGGCTTTGACGGTGCGCTGTCCAGCCCCAAGGAACCGGTTGTTATGAAAACCGTTGAAATTGTAAAATAAAAAATATTTTAGCAAGAAAGAGGCTGTAGCATTTTGCTACAGCCTCTTCGTTATACACAGATATATATCCTCCTGCATATACTGTATCAGGAGGTGAAAAATATGATTAACATCAGTTGCGACTGCAAAAGCGATTGCACAACCTTAGGCATCCTGGCTGCTCTTTTAGTCGGTGTTGTCACTGCCATTTTACGTTTTATGGCAACCATCACCGTTACACCGGCATTTTTATGGGTCGCGCTGGGCATTGCCACTGTGTATCTGGCTGTCTTACTGTTTCATGCAGGCCGCTATCGCACAGAGGGATGCCGTTGCTGCTGCAAGAGCCTGAAAACTCTTTTAGTCGGCATTTTGGGAACAGCACTACTCTCTGTTGTTCTGCTGGCGATTCCCTTTGCTGCAACCAGCGTTTTAGGCGCCATTATCACTGGTCTTTTATTAACCTTCCTTTCGTTGATTTTCACTTCAACGGCTTGTTTGGTCACCTGCTCCGCTGATTGTACAGCCTTAGAAGACTGACGAAAAAATCCCCGTTGCGGCTTCGCTTCGACCGCAACGGGGACACTTTTTTATGATTGTTTATCTGTTTCTTCAAACCGTATTTTCGGCAAACTCCAAAGATATTTTGTAGCCAGCATTCTGATAACTACCACGAAAACCAGGGAAAGAACCGTTGCCAATATCAGAGTCTCTGTATATCTTCGTAAAAAATAGTATAAAAGACTGCCAAAAATCGAGGCCAGTGCATAAATATGCTTTTTAAAGATATAGGGTGTCGTATCCGTTAGAATATCGCGGAAAATACCGCCTCCCACACCGGTGAGCATTCCCAGTACAACCGTCAGGAAAATATTATCGGAAAATCCAAATAAAAAGGAGACCTCTGTTCCCATAACCGTAAAGGTTGCCAGACCCACCGCATCAAACACATTATTAATGCTTTCAATTTTAGCAGATAATTCTTCAAATTTTTGTCGGTTGAAATAGGCAATCAAAAAGACAAGCACAGAAGCCAGTATGGCTATCAGCATAATCTGACCGTTGGAAAAAATTGACGGTGGGATACGTCCGATTAGCAAATCGCGCACAATACCGCCACCAACTGCCGTTATGCCACCAATAAAAATCACACCGAAAATATCAAGCTGAGCCCGAATGGCAACCAAGGCACCTGAAATTGCAAATGAAATGGTTCCCACAAACTCCAAAATGTGCAAAAGATTCTCCGATAGCATTTTAAGCCTCCGTTTTTATACTTCTGCATTATATTCTGCTATGTAAGGAAGATTACGATAATATTCACTGCAATCCAAACCATAACCGATGACAAAATGGTCAGGAATCGTAAATAAGGTTTTATCCGGATTAAAGGGTGCTGTCCTGCGCGAAGGTTTATCCAACAGAGTAACAACGCTGACAGAAAGCGGATTGCGCTCTTTTAACATAGGCACCAATTTAGAAAGCGTTTGACCGGTATCCACAATATCCTCTACAATGATCACGTGATATTGGCTGATGTCGTGCTCTAAATCCATCAGAATTTTTACTTCTCCTGAGGATTCGGTACTGTTATAATAACTTTTGGCAATCATAAAATCCATTTCACAGGGGAGTGTAATTGCACGGCACAAATCAGACAGAAACACAAATGAACCCTTTAAAATACTCACCAACAGAATAGGTTTTCCCTCATATTCCTTACTGATTTCGGCTCCTGCTTTAATAACCGCCTCTTGAATCTCCTGCTCTGTGATTAAAATCCGTTTAATATGTTTTTCAAATTCATCTTTTGTTGTGATGTTACACATCCCTAATCCCCCCACTGACTTTTGTTATTAACCGTCTTTTAATTCTTTGACTGTTCTAGTTTCTTTCACCGGTGCTTCAATATATTTAAAAAGCGCCTCTAAATTATCACTGACAAAAAACAGTTCTAAGCAATTTTCCTTAATGAAATTTTTCTTGATGGCATCGTGCATAACCTGCACCAAGCCATCATAATAACCGTTAATATTATACACTGCAATGGGCTTGTTGTGGCGACAAAGCTGTTTTAAAGTTAAAATCTCAAAAAATTCTTCATAGGTTCCAATACCGCCGGGGGTAACAATAAACGCATCAGCGTTATCTTCCATAATCTGCTTCCGTTCGCGCATGGTATCCGGCTCAATGAGTTTATCACAAAAATCACAAATTTTTTCAACCGACTCATTCCCGAAAAACTTGGGAATTACGCCGAAAATATAGCCGCCGCCGGAACGAACACCCCGGGCTGCTGCTCCCATCAAACCGTTGCCGCCGCCGCCAAACACCAGCGAATGCCCGCGACGTGCCATTTCGGCACCCATCTTTTCGGTTTGGTCAATATACTGTTGGTCTATGGTGGGCGATGCCGCACCGTATACACAAATTCGCATACTGTCTCTCCTTGTTAACATTTTTAATTCAAGGTTAAAAGCTCTGAAAAATCATCAATATAATAATCTGTCACAGCTTTAATCTCATCTGTATATTCCTCAGAGGATTCATCAAACACTCCGCAAACCGGCATACCGGCTTCTTTGGCGGTTTTATCAGCATTTAAATTATCATCCAAAAACAAAATTTCTTCTATAGGTTTCCCAATTTTTTCGGCTGCCATACGATAAATGGCCGGATCTGCCTTGGTGGTACCAAAATCTTCGCAGGACCAGACATTTTCAAACAAGTCAAAGATGCCAAGGCGCTTTAAGCAGGGGTCCAGTGTCACATGAGGACTGGCTGTTAAAACATGAAGACCGGCACCTTTTGCCTTTAATGCCTTCAACACCTCTATCACATTTTGTTTAGCCGGAATGTTATAGGCATATTCATGATAGGCATAAGCCCCCATTTTCTCCAGCAGTTCTTCCTCCGGCATGGTAAGACCCAGGGTTTCAAAATATTGCGCCGTTCCCTTAAAGCCCAGCGGAGTAATAATTTTTACAAGGTCATCACCATATCCTATGCCGTTTTCGTCTAAAATCTGCTTCATCATAGACACATAAGAAGGCATAGAATCTACCAGCGTGCCGTCAAAATCAAATAAAAATGTCATATACTTCATCATATTCACCTGAAACACGTTTTGCTTATGCAATATAGTATTTTTTCTTATATGCCTCATAAAGTTCGGTGAACTCTGTCTGTTCATCGCTCTTTAACTGATTCAGATATTCATGAGTTTCAAAAGTATCGTGTGCAATTTCAATAAAGCAAACTGCAATGTTGGAACAATGGTCAGAAATTCGTTCGTAGTTGGTTAATAAGTCGGACAAGATAAAGCCCAGTTCCATCGTACAGTCACCCTGACGCAAACGGGAAATGTGACCGTTTTTAATTTTTCTTTTCAGCCGGTCAATCACCTGCTCTAAAGGTTCAACACGGAATGCAGAAGCCAAATCCTCCTCTGCCAGCGCCTTCACCGCCAAATCCAGAATTTCTTCAACTGCTGCAGAGATCACAGCAATATCCTTTGTTGCTTGCTCGGAGAAGGAAATTTTCTTTGTGTAAATTTCCTGTGCTGTTTCAGCAATGTTTAATGCATGGTCGGAAATTCGTTCAATATCGCCGATGCAATGGAGCAACTCGGTTACCACCTTACTGTCTTTTGAAGACATTTGATGGGATGCAATTTTTAATAAATAAGAGCTGGTTTTATCTTCATATTTATCAATTTTAGATTCTAATGCTTCAACTTCTTTAAAAAGTTCGGGGTCAAAATTATTCATTAATGTAGTTGCTTTTTCAAGAGAAACAGCAGAAATAACTGCCATTTCGCAAACCAAACCGCGACATTTTGCCACAGCGAAGGACGGCATTTTTAAGAATCTGTCATCCAATGCTGCAAACACATCTGCTTCTTCATCCTCTTCTTCTTTTTTGCCTTTGACTGTTTTGATTGCCAGCTTCTCAATCAAAGAGCAGAAGGGAATCAGGATAACGGTTGATACAATATTAAATAATGTGTGCACAAAGGCGATGCCTAAAGCACCTGACTGGGCATCCATAAATGCGAAATTAAACATCCAATCCAACAGGTAGAAAACGCCTACAACAACAACAACGCCAATCATCTTGATGTACAGACAGCACATCGCCACACGTTTCGATTCAACATTACCGCTGATGGAAGAAATAATCGGGGTAACGGTTGTACCGATATTTTGCCCCAAAATAACCGGAATCGCCGTAGAATAAGGCAGGAAACAAGAGATGGATAACGCCTGCAAAATACCAACCGAAGCCGAAGAAGACTGGATGATTGCCGTAAAGATAAGTCCCACCAAAATACCCATAATCGGATTGGAAAACATGGTTAGAATATTTTTGAATGCCTCGTTATCCTTCAGACCGCTCATGGCATCGCTCATGGCTTCCATACCGAACATTAAAACGGCAAACCCGATTAAAATCGTACCGGTATTTTTACGGCTATCATTTTTTGCAGTAGTTGTCATCAAAAAACCGATGGCTGCTAAAATAGGGGTAAAGGATTCCGGTTTAAAGAGCTTCATAATAATATCCGTACCCTTGATATCCGCCGTACTTAAAAGCCAAGCCGTGACGGTGGTACCGATGTTGGCACCCATAATGACGCTGATGGTTTGTCCCAACTGCATAATACCGGAGTTTACAAAGCCAACCAGCATAACCGTCGTGGCAGAAGAAGACTGAATCACCGCCGTGACCACAAGACCAAGCAAAAAGCCTTTCCACCTTTTGGAGGTCATCTTCGCCAGAACGGCTTCCAATTTACCACCGGCTAGTTTTTTCAAGCTATCGCCCATCAAATCCATGCCGTATAAAAACAGGATTAAACCGCCAATTAAACTCAAAATTGGAAAAATGAACATAATATCCCCCTACCCGTTTTTTCTTTTTTAAATATACACCAAAATTATCCTATTTTAATCATATCTCTTAAACGAAGCAATGTCAATCTTTTTCTCATATATGGTGAAAATTTTATGCAATTTTCAAATAATTTTTCATTTTTCCCAATATCTTCCACCGTTATTTTACATCCTGCCCGCTTCATAGCATCCTTGCAGGTTTCATAAGAAGGTACACTTTTAATAATGTTTACAATTTGAGGCCACTTATTCTTTAAATCGTCTTTATCCACATCATCAACAATATTTTCCGGCTCGTTCAGCTTGCGAACCTCTTCTGCCATTTCCCCATAAAAGGCATACACTTCATCCCAGTCTACCGTTTCGTTTTGGGTATCAATCGTTTCTGCTTCAGAAAGCTCCTGATAAAACTTCAACATAGCCAATGTGCAAACACCAATGTCATCCCCGTGAAAATTGGGCAGAATGCCGTCCCGCAGTTCCACACATTCAATCAGATGGGAAATAATATGCTCACTACCGCTGGCAGGACGGGAATTTTGTGCAAAACTCATTCCGATGCCTGTTTTTAAAAGTGCTTCAAAGATTTTGCCGGCGGTATATTCATCGTTGGCGGTTACTTTATCTGCCATGTCCATTAATTCATCCACAGCATCACGGGTTAAAGACGCAATTTTTTCGCAGTAATACTCGCCCGTTAACAGGGTGGATATCTGCCAGTCCACCAAACCCACATATTTTGCCACCATATCGCCAAAGCCGGCGGATTTCAGTTCATTGGGTGCCGCTGCCAGAATTTTTGTATCACCAATGACCACCTCAGGGCTCTTGGCAGCATAGGTCGCCTTAAAACCGTTGCAAACAATGGGAGAACCGTAGGATGCAAAGCCGTCCATAGAGGGTGCGGTTGCAAAAATACACAGCTTCTTATCCTGTCTGGCAGCCGCCAGACGGCAGGTATCGTTTAGGGAGCCTGTTCCGACGGATAAAACAGAAATGTCTTTGCCGGCAATTAAGGCTTCCACGGCTTCCACCTCTTCCATCGTCGCCAGGCGCAGATTTTTATACAGCTTGTAAGTCACAGAAAAACCCTCCAGGCTTTCTGTGATGCCCTCTGCCGCTTTTAAGGTGTTTTCATCTGCCACCAGCAGAAGATTCCGGGAAAATCCGTTTTTCTTTAAAATTTCACCTACCCGATGGACGGCACCGGAGGAAATTTCAATATCGCAAATGGCTGTTTCGTGCTTTTTACCGCAATCACAGCCTTGTTTAAAATCTGCAATAACGCTCATAATCTTTGACATAATCCATCTCTCCCAAACGTTTTCTATATCGGATGCAAACCAAGAAAATTATACCATATTCAAAGAAAAAAGGCAACTTCCATCAGGAAATTGCCTTAAAATTTTATAGTCTTTTTTCTTCCTCTTCCTGCACATCAGGGAAAGCAGAAAGCATTGGTTTAATGTCTTTATGCTTTAATTTTCTGTCTACATAGTTCCTTGTAATTTTAACCACAAGACCGGACAGGGTAAGAACACCAATCAGGTTGGGCACCATCATCAGACCGTTAAAGGTATCGGAAATATCCCAGGCAAGAGATGAAGTTAACAGCGCGCCTAAAAAGATCATAACCAGGTGGATAACCTTATAAAGCTTTGTTGACTTTGCGCCAAAGAGATACTCCCAGGCTTTTGAACCATAATGATCCCAGCCTAAAACCGTTGTGAAGGCAAACATTAAAATGGCAACAGCAATAAACCGTTCGCCCCACACACCAAAGAGACTGGAAAAGGCCTTTGCCACAAGGTTTGCATCGGTTGCACCCTGCATCAGCGCCCCTGTGTTTAAATCAATAACACCGGAGGTCAGAATCATCAACGCTGTCATGGTGCACACCACCATAGTATCGGCAAACACCTCAAAGATGCCCCAAAGACCCTGACGAACAGGTTCAACAACGTTGGAGTTAGAGTGTACCATAACGGAGGAGCCAAGACCTGCCTCGTTGGAGAACACCCCTCGTTTGCAGCCTAAGGTTACAATTTCTTTTACGGCAATACCGGTCACGCCGCCCCAAACAGCAGGACCTGTAAAGGCATATTTAAAAATGGAGGCAAACGCCGCACCTACCGCACTGTAATTAATACCGATAACGATAAGACTTCCTAAAACAAACAGGATAACCATAAAGGGAACAATCTTTTCTGCAAAAGCGGCAATTCGTTTTAAGCCACCCAGAATAATCAGCGTCGCAATGACAACCAGCACAACACCGATAATCAGGTGATACATTGTCACATCACCAAAGGGGATGGCTTCTAAGGACGGAATTTTGAAGGCATTCACGACGTTTACAACAATCTTGTTAATCTGGCCCATGGCACCGATACCAAAGGATGCCAAAATACAGAAAATGGAGAACAACACTGCCATGATTTTACCAATCCATTTACAGCCCTTCATACTGCCAAGACCGTCTCTTAAGTAATACATCGCTCCACCGCACCACTCACCGTCTGCGTTTTTTCTTCTGTAATAAATTCCAAGGACATTTTCAGAATAGTTGGTCATCATTCCTAAAAATGCTGCTATCCACATCCAGAATACGGCACCGGGACCACCACCCACAACAGCCGCCGCCACACCGGCAATATTGCCGACACCAATGGTTGCGGCAAGAGCCGTACAAAGTGCCTGAAACTGGGAAATGGATTTGTCTTTTACATGCCCCGAAACATCCTTATGGAAAATTTTGCCGATGGTTTCAGCAAACCAGTGTTTTATATGTGTAATCTGAAAAACACCTGTAATCACCGTCATAATTAAGCCTGTTATAAGGAGCAGATATAAGCCTTTCCCCCACACAAAATTATTGACCTCTGTATTAACATCTGTCAACGCCTTAAAAAATTTTTCCATGTTTTCCTCCTCTTTTGTGCTAAATAAAGCAAAAAACGGAGTTTTTGCATAACAAAAACTCCGCACAAAAAAAGCCATCTAAAACCTTTTTCTCCGTCCTTTTGCCTGAGAGATTAACCCCTGCGGGGTTTTACACCTTCGGCATCCTTTTGATTCTTTTGAAGAATCGGACTTCTCCGGAGTGCTATCTGTGAACAGTCACTGCTGTCGCGCCTGAGAGCATTACTCCTTCGGCAAGGCAATTTGCCTTTCTCCTGCACACTTCACTTAGCTCAAATATTAAATTAAACACATTATACTCCCTTTTGACAAAATTGTCAATAGCGTTTAGCTAAATCCCTGACAGAAATCCTTTTATGATAAAAAAAGAGACTGTAAAACAAACCAGAATTACACAACAAAAGGTTTAAATTTCGAAACTGAATTGACAATTATATCTCTTTGTGTTATAGTCAAAAACAAGGAGTGAAATTCCATGATTTACGATTATCAGCCCCTGCATCCTGAAATCATTTCTGTTTTTGAATTAAGTTGGGAAAAACGAACTGCCATGTCAGACATCCGACCTTATGACGCCCTATCCATCCGCTTACAGGGAGATACGGATTTTATTGTCGGGGATAAAAGCTATCACGCAGCCAAAGGAGACATCGCCTATGTGCCCGCTTATGTACAATATCTCCACAAGGCCAATCGGAATGAGCACGTATATGTGATTCACTTCACGTCCAACAATCAATCAAAAGAAATTGAAATTTTCACGCCGAAAAATGTGGCTTTGTTTGTGGATTTGTTTCAGAATATGCACAGAAAATGTACCAACAAGATGCCGGGATATTTATTTTCGGTCACCGCGTCCTTTTACAAGATTTTAGAACTGATGCATATGCAAGCTGAAGACAGTCAATCCACCGTGATGAAAAACTTCCGCAACGCTTTGGAATATATTCATTTAAACTATACCAACGAAAATTTAACCGTTCGTCAGTTAGCAGAAATGACCCACGTAAGCGAGACCTATTTTCGGAATATTTTTAATGAAAACATGCAGATGACTCCTTTAAAATACATTCAGACTCTCCGGTTTTCGCTGGCCGATGAGCTCTTGAAGTCGCAGTATTACAGCATTTCGGAAATCGCTCAGCTTTGCGGATTTACCGATCCGAAATACTTTTCAACAGCTTATAAAAAAGAAAGGGGTTATTCCCCTTCTGATATAAAAAAGAAAGAGATTCACGACTGAATCTCTTTCTTTTTGTTATAATAACTGAAAACGGAGCACCTGCTCACCATTTTGCAAGGTAATCGTTTCATTCCACATGGATTTGGGACGCACCCAAATTTTTTGCTCGCCATACTGTGCCTGATAGACCACCATCTCTTCTTCCGTTTCCGAATGAAAAGCAATGGCCAGCACCACGTATTCATTTCCTTTATAGTGGCGGTATTTACCGCCAATGATAACATCCATTTTCATCTTACCTGCTTATTTTAACTCCACAGAATTTAAAATCGTTCTCACGGTTTCTCTTGCATATTCAGAATAGGTCAGTTCAGGGTATATTGCCATAAAGAGATATGCCATTCCGCTGTGTGCTATTGCATACACTTCTGTATAGCTTGTCGCTTCATCTTCTACCGATTTAAAACACAGCTTGAGGAATTTCTTTTTCCCGACGCTCACATCTTCCAGTGTTTTGGTAATGGTGACGCCGTCCATTTTCTTTTGTGTTGTTTCCACTTCTTTTAATTCATTTCTGACTTTTGTATAGTTATATTCTTCTTCGGTCAGCACGGTGGCAACAAAAGCAATTCCGGTCACATCCGTATAGGCAAGGGATGTTTTAGATGCCATTATCTCCATAAAGGATTTCGGCATTTCTAACGTACATTTATTTAAATCCTCTACCTTTGTTACCCCTTCCGGTGCCATATTATTCCGCAGAATGCTGCCTACCTCGTTAAAATCGACCTCTTCTGCTGTTATACTGTTAATAATTCTATCCGCATAGGCCTCTTTTTCCTCATTGGGCAACTGTACATATATAGCAATGTTATAAACATATTCCCCTTTTTCAAAGAAGGCATCTTTTACAAACAGATTTTCATCGGAGGTTTTATATTCATAGGTGTATACGCTGGCAACAAAATTATCATATGTCTGTTCTTTTATCTCGTCATCAAAAGCCACAACCACTTCTTCATTGAGGGTCTGTTTGTTCCACGCCTGATCGAAAGCTGCCTGTTCCTTCGCACTCTTTACATTATCCTTAGAATAAATTTCCATATGAATAGAAGCATCGCTATCCGTTTTGTTGCTTAAAAACATAAACGAATGTTCAGCATCTTCCGACGATATCATATAAAACTCCGCAGGAACAGAAAGGGTCACCTTCATCGTCTCTGCCTCAAATTTACGCATACCGTCTTCTACATCGGATAAGTCATAGGTGTCTGTGCTTTCAAATTTTGTCTCAAAGGTAGACAAAATACGAAGTGCTTCTTCTTTTACTTCTTTGTTATCATTTGAAAATGTACCGTCTAACAGATAGATATATTCTTCTGTTTCGATTTCATACATATCCATAAAATCTGTTTTATCTTTCAGCTGCAAATGCATTACTTTTTTGCCGGCATCTGCAGTATCCTTATCTGCTTTTACCAGGGTGTAATATCCTTGGAAGGAAGATTTCCACTCAGAAAAGGATTCTTCAAAATCATAATCTTCCGGTTTTTCCTGCAGCATAATGCTGAACCAGTTGCTGTCATCATAGCTGAATTCCATTTCGCTGCCGTCAAAGCTGCGCCAAGTCATTTGCATATCTTTCGGATTTTCCATTCGCCAGCCATAATAGCTGTCACCGATATATTTGCTTTCATTCATCCCCACAACCATAGAGCCTTCGCCATCGGCTGTTTTAGTGACGGTAATGGCTCTGGTCTCATTATCATAAGAAACCACTGCACCAAAGTTTTCAGAAATAAAACGAAGGGGTACCATGGTATAACCGTTGGTAAGCTCCGGTGCTGAAAGCAGGGTTTCTGCCCGCTTGTTCACCTCGGCAACAGGGTTGTTAATCTGCAGAATAATATTTACATCGGGATAGGTCAGGGTTACGGTCTGGGTTTCTCCATCCCAGCCCACGGTGGCGCCAAACGCCTCGGTTATCACACGAACAGGAACCAGTGTTACACCGTCTCCCACCACATAGGGTTTGGCAACAGTTACAGACTCACCGTTAATCAACAGGGTATCATCACCCACGCTGAATTTAATTTCTACATCCTTTCCCTCGGCAAACGCAGACACACCGCAAAGAGATGCCAGCAGGGAAAATACCAGGACCATTACAATCATTCTTTTTTTCATTATACTCGCTCCTATCCGTTTATTTTTGTTTCGGCAGCCACATTGTTCCGTTGATAGGAAACCGTGATGGCATTGCCGCTATATGTTTCTTTTAATGCTTCATTCCAATCTGCCACACTATGCACCGCTATGCCGTTGACCGCCGTGACCACATCCCCCACGGCAAGAGAAGAAACAGAAGATTTTTTAACCGTTATGCCCTTTTGGGTTGGCAGACCGATTTTTGTTTCCCAGGATTCTTCAAATTCAATCTGGAAGCTTGGTCTCATAATATAGCCGTTGGTTTCAAACTGGCGAATGACATATTGTACTGTGTCTATTGGAACGGCAAAGCCAATGTTATCAATCTCTGCACTGACGAACTTGGAAGAATTGATGCCAATCAGTTCCCCTTTGGAATTTAATAAAGGGCCGCCGCTGTTACCCGGGTTGATAGCTGCATCGGTTTGCAGCAATTTATAGTAAGAGCCGGTCAGGGAAACATCACAACCGCTGACAATGCCTTTGGTGACGGTGTTCCGCATAGAAAGAGAAATAGGCGTACCGATGGCAATGGCTGTTTTTCCTGAAACAACCGTCTCAGGCTCTGCCATGGTAACCGGACGCAAGCCCAGCTTCTCTACCTTAACCACCGCAAGGTCAGCATCGGTATCCGAAAACAGGACCTTCCCCGGCAGGGTGGTTCCGTCATTCATAACCACCGTTAAATTTTTAATTTCATCCACAACATGGGCATTGGTTATAATATAACCGTTGCTTTTATAAATCACCCCACTACCGTGCACCGTGGGATTGTTATACTGATAAGCAGAGCCTGTCCCTGCATAATTGCCCACAATCGCAACCACACTGGGGCTCACATCAGCCACGAGCTTGGCTATCACGTCTTCTTCTGTCATGGTGACATAGGCTGTGGAGGTCGCCGCATCCCAGGAAACATTGGCACCCAGAGATTCGCCCACCGCACGCAGAGGAACATAGGTGGTGCCGTTATCCATAATGACTTTGCCCTCTACACGCATTCCGTTTACATAAACTTTCGTGCTGCTTTGTGCAAAGACCGTGCCACCCAAAAGTGCACCTGCCAGTATGACGCTTAACCATATTTTACTGTGTTTGATAAGAATCCTCTCCTTGTTTGTACTATATGTTACCATTTTACCATATATCTTACTTTAATGCAATATATTCTAAGCACCTTATTCCCAGCAATCTAATTCCTCTGTTATGCCAATATCCTTAGCCCGGAAATTCATTTCTTTTTTCTCTTTCACTTTACGGTCAAAATCCCCTAAGGCACGCAGAGCATATTTTCCCAAAATGATAATCACAGGAATATTGATGATGGTCATCAGACCCATGGCAATATCTGCAAAACCCCATAACAACTCCGCCGAAAGACCGGCACCCAGAAAAATGACCAGAGAGGCAAGTATATAATAGATTCGCAAAGCAACTTTGCCGGGCTTTCTGCCCAATATGAAAAACAGACTTTGATCCACATAATATAAGTTGCCCAGCAAGGTGGTAAAGGCAAATAGCACCATTGCCACGGTGATAAATATCGGACCAAACAGCCCCAACGTTTCCTGCAAAGCTTTCTGCACATAGGGCGCACCGGAGAGTGCTTCTGTGGGTTCAACGCCGGAGCACAGACACATAAAGGCTGTTGCCGAGCAAACCAATAAGGTATCTAAAAAGACAGACAAAATTTGTACAAGACCCTGTTTCACCGGATGAGAAACATCTGCCGATGCCGAGGCATTGGGTGCCGAACCCACGCCGGCTTCATTGCTGAACAATCCCCGCTTAATCCCATACATCACGCAGGAACCGGTGAATCCGCCGAAAATTGCCTGAAAATCGAAAGCATCTCTGAAAATTTCAGAAAAAATTCCCGGCAAAGCGTTTACATTCAGCAACACGATAACCAGCGCCACTCCAATATAGGCAATGCCCATCACCGGCACCAGCACACCGGTTACCTTTACCAGCCGTTTTCCGCCACCAAAAAGGCAATACGCCACCACCAGAGCCAACACACCGCCGATAATCCAAGGTGTATAAGCAGAATGATAAAATCCATAAGACGAAAAAGTGGACTGCAGATTATACGATGCCAGCATATTAAAGCCCACACCGTAGGTAATGACAAGCAGCACCGAAAACAGCACCGCCAAAGGACGGGAATGAAGGGCTGTTTCAATATAATAAGCCGGACCGCCATGCCATCCGTCATCGCCTCGCCGTTTATAAATCTGCGCCAAGGTGCTTTCAATCAATGCCGTTGCACTGCCGATAACAGCAATGACCCACATCCAGAACACAGAGCCAAAACCGCCCAGGCAGATCGCCGTAGAGACCCCGATGATGTTTCCTGTTCCTACGCGAGAGGCTGTGGACACCATCAGCGCCTGAAAAGAAGAAACACTTTTACCATCCGTCGGTTTTTCGGTAACGGATTTAATTTGCTGCCCGAACAATCGGAAGGGTGCAAATTTTGTGCGAACGGTGAAATAAAGTCCGCAAATCAGCAGTAAAACAATCAGTATATACGTATACAGGGCATCATTTACAACGCCAACCAGCTTGTCTATCATCATGTATCTCCTTCTGTTTTTTCATTAGATATATTGTACCATTATTACCCATTAAATACAAGAGACACTAATTTAAAACCGAAGAAAAAAAGAATTTTTATCTGTATTATACTCAATATATTGAGTATTGTCAATACTTTAAGTATGATAAAATGATTTTGGTGATAAAAATGATTAGTTATAAACCCTTTTACGATACCCTTTTTAAAAAAGGCATAACAGAATATTATCTTATTTTTAAGCAAGGCTTTTCTGCCAATACCCTTCACCGTATAAAAAAAGGCGAAGCAATCAGCACAAAGACCCTTGATGCACTTTGTTATGCTCTGGATTGTGAGATCAGCGACATTATTAAGTTTGAAAAAGAATAGCACCTGATTCGTTATGAAAATCAGGTGCTATTCTTAATTATACAAAAAAATCGTTTATTTCTACATTAAAAAGGCTTTTTATAAAGCGGTTCTGAAGCATTAATCACTGTTCCGGTACAAAGCATGGAACAAAGAATAATTGCTGTTAAAAAAACTTAAAAATTCTTTTCAGCCAAAGGGTACGCCTGTTTATAACCCCTCGGTTGCATAAAAATAGCGCCGCAGTCATTTAAACTACCGCGCTATAAAAGGTCGGTCACATCAATTTCATACCTTATTTCAGCTCTATAATTTTATTCTTCATCACATTACTTTCCTCAGGAGAAAGAATACCTGTTGTAATATGATAGGTCAGTGTTTCACCGGGCTGCAGATATTTTTCCAGACCGTGTTCTTTACAATATAAATAACCCATATGCTGAGCCGTTGCAGGCAGAACCATGCCCAACGCATCTTCATCGACCGTTCTTGCAATCCATCTGATGCCAAAAGGCAACTCACCGGGTTTGTGTGATACATAGCAGGCATAACCATCCGGCAACAGCTGCATGGTATGAGCATCGCCCTTTTCATCGGCATCATATTTGCAGGTGAACACAATTTCGGGCGCATAGCTCTGGGTTTTAGAATCAATGGCATCCATAATGGAAGCATCCTGATCAAGCTTGTCAAGATATGCATTTGTTTTCGCTGCCGCTTCCTCGGGATATCCTTCCGGCACTTCATGGTGAGCCGTGATATTCTCCGGCTTTGCCGTATAGTAAAGCTGCGCACCGTCAACAGGACGGTAATTGATGTGGCAAAGGTAGAAATATTCCAGAGGCAGGTCTTTACGATTCTTCAGCGTGATAAACATCTGAATGGTAGAGGCGTTTTCATAGAGTCTGCACTCAGGCACAAACTCGTAATTATGTTCAAAGGCTCTTTTATAGGTATAGCTACCGCTTAAAGAAATGTATTTGCCCTTTTCATCCTCGCCGGTGATGATATAAGCCTCGTTATATTTTGCAATGGGAAGCTCACCGTGAGGGGTGTGGGTATCTTCGCTGGTGGGGTTGCCCATAGCCGTAAGTCCGCAATGCATTAAAAATGCCCCATAGCTTTCGCCGTAGAAATCCTGGCAAACTTCGGGCTCATCATAAATTGATTTCATAACCAGATTATGCCCTAAAAACTCCATATCCCAAATCTGCTGACCAACAAAGGGTAATAGTGTCACATAACCCTTATCATTTGAAAGCTTTACTGCTTCAATGCCGGTTGAATACTTGAAAAGAGTCGCTTTCAGACTGCCGCCGGAAAAAACAGTTCTTTCTTTTTCAACAAAAAATTCTTTGTATAAATTAATTCTGTTCATAATGTCCCTCGCTTGTTAAAATTATTTCGTTACATGATTAATTTAATTGTAACATACCAAGTTTTAGAAGGCAATAGTTTTTTATTAAAATTCAAACCCTATAAGAGGATTCACAGAGACTACCCTTTTGGGCAGTCACCAGCTGATTTTTACAATCAGAATAAATATCCCCCCGTATAACGGGGGGTATTTTATTTTCGGGCATAGCCCTACCCTTTACTGGCTACGCACAAGTGCGCTCTTTATTGGCCTGCCAGCCATGCAATTACTACTAGCTACCCATAAATGGGTTATGTAGGTGTTCTTTCTATGTAAAGGG
>SVJT01000011.1 GCA_015068865.1 Oscillospiraceae bacterium
GAAGCTGCAAAAGCCCTAATCAAAGCAGGCGCCGACGCAGTAAAGGTTGGTATCGGACCGGGCTCCATTTGTACCACCCGTGTGGTTGCCGGTATTGGTGTTCCGCAGATTACAGCAATTTCCGATGTGTATGAGGTTGCAAACCGTTACGGCATTCCCGTAATTGCTGACGGTGGTGTGAAGTACTCCGGTGACCTGCCAAAGGCAATTGCAGCAGGTGCCAATGTGATTATGGTGGGTAGCTTACTTGCCGGCTGTGAAGAAAGCCCCGGCGAGGAAGAACTTTATCAAGGCAGACGGTTTAAGGTTTATCGCGGCATGGGCTCCATTGCTGCTATGGAAGTTGGTTCAAAAGATCGTTATTTCCAGACAAATACAAAAAAATTAGTGCCTGAAGGCGTTGAGGGCCGTGTTCCCTTTAAAGGCTCTGTGGCAGATACCATATATCAGCTGATGGGCGGATTGCGCTCTGGTATGGGTTACTGCGGAACACCTACCATTGAAGACTTGAAGACAAACGGTCAGTTTGTAAAAATTACCGGGGCAGGATTGATCGAAAGCCATCCCCACGACATTTCCATTACAAAAGAAGCGCCCAACTACAGCACCCAATCTTAATTTTGATTTGAAAGGCTGAAGGAAATGAAAAAAACGTATGACGACAACAGCATCTCGTCATTAAAAGGCGCCGACCGCGTACGTCTGCGCCCCGGCGTTATTTTTGGGTCCGACGGAATTGACGGCTGCGAACATTCTTTTTTCGAAATTTTGTCCAACTCTATTGACGAGGCAAGAGAAGGGTACGGAACCGAAATTGAGATTACCCGTTTTGCTGATAAATCCATTGAAGTAAAGGACAACGGTCGCGGCATTCCCATGGACTATAATGAAAACGAAAAACGTTACAACTGGGAGCTCATCTTTTGTGAGCTTTATGCCGGCGGAAAATATAAAAATAACAGTGGCGAAAACTATGAGTATAGCCTTGGCTTAAACGGTCTTGGTACCTGCGCTACCCAGTATAGCTCCTCTTATATGGATGTCCAAGTGCAATACGGCGGCAAAAAATATACCATGCACTTTGAAAAGGGAAATCCCGTGGGAGATTTGCAGGTGGAAGAAACACGCTCCAAAAAAACCGGCAGCACCATTAAGTGGCGTCCTGATACGGAGGTTTTTACCGATATTAATATTCCGCTGGAGTATTTTCAGGATGTGCTAAGGCGACAATCTGTTGTGAACTCGGGTCTTAAATTTATTTTATATAATCAGACGCCGGACGGCTGGGATATGTATGAATATCTCTATGAAAACGGCATTACAGATTATATCCGCGAGATTTCTGACGGAAAGGAATTTACCCCCGTTTTCTCCTTTGACGCCCAACGACGCGGACGCGATCGCGACGACAAGCCGGATTATAATGTGAAAATGCAATTTGCGTTTTGCTTTAATAACGAAATCAACATGGTGGAATATTACCATAATTCAAGCTTTTTGGAGCATGGCGGCGCACCGGACAGAGCAGTAAAAAGCGCTTTTGTTGCCGTAATGGACAAATATTTGAAAAACCAGAACAAATACAACAAAAACGAAAGTAAAATCGGGTTTTCTGACATTGCAGACAGCTTGATTTTGGTGTCTAACTCGTTTTCCACTGTCACAAGTTATGAAAACCAGACGAAAAAATCCATCACCAACAAGTTTATTCAAGAAGCCATGACGGATGTTTTGCGGGAACAGATCGAGGTTTGTTTGATTGAAAACAAAGAAGCGGCAGAAAAAATCGCCCAGCAGATTTTAATCAACAAGCGCAGTCGGGAAAGCGCCGAAAAAGCAAGGGTTGCTGCAAAGAAAAACTTGACCGGCTCACTGGATATGACCAACCGCATCAATAAGTTTATTAACTGTCGTACAAAAGATGTGGAAAGACGGGAAATATACATCGTTGAGGGTGATTCCGCTTTGGGCTCTTGTAAAAAAGGGCGCGACGCAGAATTTCAGGCAATTATTCCTGTACGAGGAAAGATTCTAAACTGCTTAAAAGCCGATTATGGAAAAATTTTTAAGAATGATATTATTACCGATTTGGTGAAGGTGTTGGGATGCGGAATTGAAATCAAGTCCAAGCATTCCAAAGATTTGTCCACCTTTGATTTAGACAATTTGCGTTGGAGCAAGGTCATTATCTGTACCGACGCCGATGTGGATGGTTACCAAATCAGAACCTTAATTTTAACCATGATTTATGTGCTGATGCCCACGCTGATTAAAGAGGGTAAGGTGTATATCGCCGAATCCCCATTATTTGAAATTACCTGCGGAAAAGACACATATTTTGCTTTTAATGAAGCAGAAAAGCAAGAGATTACAGAAAAGCTCACAGGTAAGAAGTTTAAAATTCAGCGTTCAAAAGGTCTTGGTGAAAACGAGCCTGAGATGATGTGGCAGACCACCATGAATCCTGAAACGAGGCGGCTGGTACGCGTTACCTACGATGACGCGGAAAAAACGATGGAAATGTTTGATGTGCTTTTAGGAGATAATCTGGCAGCACGAAAAGATTTTATCGCAGAGTTTGGACAAAATTTCTTAGATTTAGCAGATATCAGTTAATAAAGCAAGGGGCAGCGGCTTATCGTCGCTGCCCCTTTTGTATGGTAGCACATTTGCGTAAAAGGCTTTTTTGATTTGTTCATTTCCTTTTTGTTAAAAAAAGAACCCCCCTGCGTGTATTACGCAAGGGGGGTTAAATCTATATTGAGTTATCATTATTTCACTTAATCACTCTATATATATTTAAATTTTACGCTTTATTTTGCGTACTCAACCGCCCTCGTTTCTCTGATAACATTAACCTTAATCTGACCGGGATATTCCAGTTCTTCTTCGATTTTCTTAACGATATCACGTGCGATGAGTGTGATGCTTTCATCCTTGACATTTTCAGGGCTTACCATAATTCTTACTTCTCTGCCTGCCTGAATTGCAAAGGATTTTTCAACTCCCTCAAAGGAGTTTGCAATTTCTTCTAATTTTTCCAGTCGTTTTATGTACGACTCAATGTTTTCCCGTCTTGCACCGGGACGCGCTGCCGAAATGGCATCCGCTGCCTGAACAATGACTGCAACCATAGTGGTGGCTTCCACATCACCGTGGTGTGCCATAATTGCATGCACAATGTCCTTACTTTCTTTATATTTCTTTGCCAGGTCTGCACCTATGGTAACATGAGATCCTTCCATTTCGTGATCTGCAGCCTTACCTAAGTCATGCAGCAAACCTGCTCGTTTTGCCATGGTAATATCGGCTCCCAATTCCCCCGCAATAATACCTGCCACGTGGGATACTTCAATGGAGTGTTTAAGCACGTTTTGTCCATAGCTGGTTCTGTACCGCAATTTACCCAAAAGTTTGATAATTTCGGGATGCAGTCCGTGTACCCCTGTCTCAAAGGTTGCGTTTTCGCCCTCCTGCTTGATTTGGGCTTCAACCTCTTTTTTCGCTTTTTCGTAGGTTTCTTCGATTCTTGCCGGATGAATTCTGCCGTCAACAATCAGTTTTTCCAAAGAGAGTCTTGCAATTTCGCGTCTTACCGGATCAAATCCCGAAAGGATTACGGCCTCTGGTGTGTCGTCAATGATTAAATCTATACCCGTCAGCGTCTCTAAAGTTCTGATGTTTCTTCCCTCACGGCCGATAATTCTGCCCTTCATTTCTTCGTTTGGCAGATTCACCACTGATACCGTTGCCTCTGCAACATGGTCTGCCGCACATTTCTGAATTGCACCCGCTATAATGTTTTTAGCAGTTTTTTCGGCATTTTCTTTCGCTTGTGTTTCAATCTCTTTCACCATAATTGCCGCTTCGTGCTTTACTTCATCTTTCAGCTTTTCTAAAAGAATCTGTTTTGCATCTTCTTGAGACAAGCCGGAAAGCTGCTCTAAAATACCCAGTTCCTTTTGCTTTATTTGCTGGATTTCTTCCCGCAAAACATCCAGGTCCTTGTCTTTTTTGTTGAGCGCTTCTTCTTTCTCTTCAAGGGATTCTGTCTTTTTATCAAGATTCTCTTCTTTTTGTTGAATTCTGCGTTCTTGTCTTGATATTTCGTTGCGTCTGTCTTTAATTTCTTTATCAAGTTCTTGTCTTAACTTATGATTTTCTTCTTTTGCTTCTAAAATTGCTTCTTTTTTCTTGCTCTCGCCTTCTTTTTTTGCTGCTTCCACAATGCGTTTTGCTTCTGCCTCTGCGGAGCCAATGACCGCTTCATCTTTCTTTTTTCTTGCGGCATCACCCATTTTAAATGCAACAACCGATGCAACAACAATCAAAACAAGTGCAGCTGCACAAATTATGATTCCTGTTAAATCCATTTAAAAACCTTACCTCCTTCTCTTGAAATTTTAAAATTGAATCGCATGAATGGATTCAATTTTTTTGTCTAATATATGCATTTATACTACAATCATATAAATACACTCTTTTATTATACATTTTTTTGAAGTGGCTGTCAATCGTTTTCACGGATTTATTTACATTTCTTCTGCTTGACCCTGGTTTTTTTTTACTGTATAATGATTTTAACGGAATTAATTTTTTTAAAAAAGGAGGGTGACTGTTTTGCATATTCGAGTGCCGGATGGCTTAAAACAAATTCTTGTGGTGCTTAAGAAAAACAACTTTTCTGCATTTTGTGTTGGCGGCTGTGTGCGGGACAGTCTTTTGGGAATTACTCCCTCTGATTGGGATATTTGTACCTCTGCTTTACCCCTGCAAATCAAACAGCTGTTTCCGAAAACCATTGATACCGGGCTGAAGCATGGTACCGTCAGCGTTTTTGCAAATGATGCTTTTTATGAGGTTACAACCTTTCGACTGGACGGAGAATATAAAGACAATCGAAGACCGGAGAAGGTGCTTTTTACCTCTTCTATTGAAGAGGACCTTTCCCGCCGGGATTTTACCATTAATGCAATGGCTTACAACGAAATTGACGGCTTGATTGACCCCTTTGGAGGGATGGAGGACTTAAAAAAAGGATTGATTCGTTGTGTCGGGAATCCGGATGTGCGGTTTTGCGAGGACGCTTTGCGGATGTTACGGGCGGTTCGTTTTGCTGCTCAAAAAAAATTTCAAATCGAAGAACAAACGCTTTCTTCTATTCAAAAAAATGCGTATTTGGTTCAAAATTTAAGCAGTGAGCGCATCATTGCCGAAATCACGAAGATTTTACTTTCTGATCAGCCGGACCATCTGAAGCTTCTATATCATTTGGGTGTTTTGCCGTTTATTATGCCGGAGCTTTGCCGTTGCTTTGAAACACCGCAAAATATCAAATGGCATCTTTTTGATGTAGGTGTTCACTCTATAAAGGCGGTATCCCAATTAGAGAAAAAGCCCTATCTTCGCTTTGCTGCCTTGATGCATGACTGGGGCAAGCCTGACTGTAGAGGGCAAAATCCGAATGGCAGCGAACATTTTCGAAATCATGCGGCAGTAAGTACAAAATTAGCAGAAGATTTTTGTTGCCGTTATCATTTTTCAAACAGAGATAAAAACAAAATATTGCGGTTAATACAACATCATGACCGACAGATTTTGCCGGAAAAGAAATATGTAAAAAGAGCTGTTAATGCCGTTGGCGAAGATATTTTTATTGATTTATTAAATCTTAAACGCGCGGATTGCTTAGCCCAAAATTTTGAACTAACAGCTCCTCGTATGGAACTTTATGATAAAATTGAGGAACTTTTTATACAGATTAAGCACGATTGTGAGCCTTTTTCTGTGAAAAACTTGGCCGTAAACGGAAACGATTTAAAAAAACTGGGTTTTCAAGGGAAAGAAATTGGTCAAGCTCTTTCTTTCTTATTAGAGCATGTATTGGATTGTCCTTCTGATAACCAACGCGATATTTTGTTAAGCTTTATAAAAAATAATAAAAAAGAGTAGGTTTTTACCTACTCTTTTTTATGAAAGAAGAAACTTCTCTGCCTCCTCAACGGTTTTGGCAAGGTTTTTACATCCGGCATTTATCAATTCTTCTCTACTGCCGTATCCATACAAAACACCCAGTGCTTCTATTCCGTTTTCCTGCGCTCCTTTGATATCGTTTTCCCGGTCGCCTACCATAATAATATCCTTTTTATCCAGGTTATATGTTTCTATAGCGTATCGGATGACATCTTTTTTTTCCGTTCTGGATTCATCCATCGTTGCGCCCTCTAAATAATCAAAATAACAGGAAAGTCCTGCCCGTTCCATGATTTCTTTTGCATACAAAATTGGTTTTGAGGTGGCAAGCACAATTGTTTTATCTTTTTTTAATTTTTGGAGCATGGCTTCTATGCCCGGATATACCGAAAGGCGATAAATACCTTCCTTTGCAAATAGTTCTCTGTATTTTTCCAGTGCTATATGTGCCTGCTCTTCGCTAAATCCATAATGCTTCATAAACGCCCCCACCAATGGTGGCCCCAAAAAAAGCTTTAGTTTTTCATCATCTTTTTCTTCTATTCCAAAAAATTTTAGAGCATATCGTAGGGATAAAAAAATGCCTTCCTTTGAGTCTGTTAATGTTCCGTCCAAATCAAAAAATATAATCTTTTTATTCAGTTTTTTTCACCCTTTTTTCTTAAATTTTTTTATTATTTTAACATATTTTTCTTTCTTTTTCAATCGTTTTATGGTATAATTTATGTGTATGGGTTTAATTATAAACATTTTTCTGTTAATAAGATGTTTATTGTTAAGAATTTGTTTGTTTATTATTTTTTATTTTACATTTTTTTACTTTTTTCATTTTTTTGCTTGTGGATTTTATTTTTTTTTGACAGTTTATACACATGGTTATCCATATTCATTTTTTTAGAAAGAAAGCCCTGTAGAAAGGTTATTCACAAAACTAACAACTATTACTACTATTACTACTAAATTTGTTAAAATTATTTTTATAACGGAGGTTTTGATTGTTATGAATTTAAAATGCAAACGCACCGATTTAATTGAAGCTGTAAATATTGTAGAGAAAGCTGTTCCTGTTAAAACGACTCTTCCTATTATGGAAGGAATTTTTCTAGAAGCAAAAGAAGATGGTTTTAAGCTTGTGGGAAACAACATGGATTTAGGTCTTGAATGTTTCATTCCTGCAGAGGTAAAGGAAAAAGGTATGGTGGTTGTGAAAGCTAATTTATTCACTGTTGCTGTGAAAAAACTACCTGATTTTGAAGAAGATGTTTACCTTGAGGTAGACGATAAGGATATTATAAAAATCAGTTGTGGAAATGCTAAATTTGATTTTTCTACCGCTTCCGCTGAAGATTTTCCCCTTCTTCCCTTTGTGGAAGATACCACTTCTTTTACAATTAAAGAGGGAATGTTGAGAAATATGGTAAGGCAAACCGTTTATGCCATCAGCACCAAGGAGGATAAGCCTGTTTTAACCGGTGTTTACTTTGATGTTGCAAAAGATACCATTCATGTAGTAGGATGCGACGGATACCGTGTGGCAATCAGAAAAGAGGCAATTGATGCAGAAAAGGAAATTAAATTTATCCTGCCCGGAAAAAATGCCAAAGAATTGCTTTCGGTAATTGGTGATTCAGAAGATTCTGTTACCATTTCTCTTTCTCGTAATCATGTAAAAATTCAGCTTAAAAATTGCACCTTTGTTTCCAGAATTATTGATGGAGAATATTTAAATTATCAATCGGTGGCAGACCATAAAAACAACTTGGTTATTGAAGTGGAAACAAAGAAAATTTTAAATTCTATTGACCGTGCTGCTATGATTGTGAATGAGTCTGTAAAATCTTATGTATTATTAAATATTGAAGATGACAGTGTGTTCATTAACTGTGAAAGTGTTATGGGTAAGGTTAATGATAAATTCAGCGTTAATATGATTGGTGAGGCAATGCAGATTGCTTTTAACCCAAAATATTTAATAGATGCATTTAAAAATGTGGATGATGAAATGGTAAAATTCAGCTTTTCTACACCGGTTACCCCAACGGTGATTCGCCCTGTTGAAGGCGATGCGTTTACCTACATTGTTTTGCCGGTTCGTATTAAATGATAAGCATTAAGGAAACGATTATTGTTGAGGGTGAATACGATAAAATAAAAATTCTTTCTGTGGTAGATGCGAATATTTTAGTTACGGGTGGTTTTCGCATTTTCAAGGATAAAGAAATGCAGTCGCTTATCAGAAAAATTGCTCAAAAAGAAGGAATTGTGATATTCACAGATTCCGACCGGGCTGGATTTTTAATCAGAAATTTTTTGAAAAATACCACCGCGGGAGAAAGAGTTTATCATGCATTTATTCCAGAGATAAAGGGAAAAGAAAAAAGAAAAGCTGTTCCGGGAAAAGAAGGAATTTTAGGTGTGGAGGGAATGGGAGAAACCATTCTTTTAGATGCCCTTAGAAGATCTGGTGCTACCCTTTCTGATGAAGAAAGAAAAGAAAAAGAAAACATTACAAAATTAGATCTTTACCACGCTGGTTTTTATGGAAAAGAAAATAGCAGGCAAAAAAGGGAAGAATTTTTAAAAAGAAAAGGGATGCCTGTAAGAATTTCAGCAAATATGTTAGTTGAAGTTATGAATTTACTGTTTGATAAAAAAGATTTAGAATGATTTTAGAAACTCCTCAATATATTGAGATAAACAATATATTGAGGAGTTTTTTTATGCAAGACTGTTATATGACTACAACAGAAAAAGGATCATTGCTTGAAGTTATATTATTTTGTTTTTTTGGTTTTAAACAGCTTTTTAAAAAAAGAATTATAAAAGGAAACGATCTGTTGATTATTTTTATTCCTTTACCAAAGTCCTTGGGAGAAAAACTTCAAACAATATATTTTAAAAAGTTATGCAAATTGTTTCATAAAATGCATATTAGAAATATTTGCGCTTATAATATAAAAAACCCGGTGCTTGCTTATAAATTAAGAACAGAATTTTATATACTAAAAGGTATCTCTGTTTTTCATGATGCATTTTATGATATTTTAGAAAGATTTTCTAAAAAAATAGGATACCCCTTAAAAGAATGCGAGTTGGTACTAATATCCAACTACCCTAGGGAAGCAAAGCAATATATTTTAAAAATTATCAAACAAATAAAATCTATTGTAATATATACTACAAAACCAGACAAGTTTACAAATATGATTGAAGAAATAAAAAAACAATACGGTATCTATATCACATTAAAAAGTAAAGAAGATTATGCAAAAAAATATAAGAAAATCTATGTAAATATAGAACCAACACCAATTTTTAAGGAATCCTTTTTTCAATCTGTTCATATGATAGATAGTTATAAATTCTATAAAGGGGCTTTTTGTGATGTAATATTTTCTTACAACACCCCAGAAGATCATATCATAAAAGAAAATAAAATAATAAAAAATTTATGTTTTACGGAATATTATACCAAAACGCATAACAATCATGAAAATAAGGGAAATACATCTAAAATTTTAAAAAATGACCATTATAAAATTGTGAATATTGTAAAATAATGATTGACAAACATAAGGATATCATTTATAATAGGTTAGAAATGTTTTATCCGCCCACAGATAAATATGCAACAAATTTTGTGGGAAGAAAGGTAGAAAAAAGTGGAGAAGGAAATTATACTTACCTACAAAAGACTAAAGGAATTAGAAGCTGAACTGGAATATTTAAAAACAGAAAAAAGAAAAGAAGTGTCAGAAAAAATTAAAGTGGCACGCGGCTTTGGCGATCTTTCTGAAAATGCTGAATATGATGAAGCAAAAAAAGAACAGGGAGAAGTTGAGGTTAAAATTGTTAAACTCGAAAACATGTTAAAAAATGCAAAAGTCATCGATGAGGATGAAATTGACACCAGCAAGGTGGTTGTGGGAACCAAAGTCAAAATTTTAGACATTGATTTCGATGAAGAAATGGTTTATGAAATCGTTGGTTCAACAGAAGCCTCGCCGGATGTAAATAAAATATCAGACGAATCACCGCTTGGCAGAGCAATTATTGGCGCAAAGCCAGATGAAATTGTAACTGTAACTGCACCAAATGGGGAATATCAAGTGAAAATTTTATCCATCTCTAAATAATAAAGAAGGACGGAGCAAACTAGTTGTTCCGTTCTTTTTTTGTTGACACATATGGGATATTATGATAGTATGAAATTAGTATCAAATGATCATTTAGAATTATAAAGAGGGGGAAAAGTATATGAAAATCCAATTAAAAAAGGAAATTTTTGGAAACAAAGAAACTCAATTGCTTACCCATGGGGAATTTTGTGTCTCTGCATTTCGTTATGATTCCGGTGTTGAGGCATTGCGCGTAAAAAATAAAAAAGGACATTTTATATTTCTTCCCTTTCAGGGACAACAGCTTTGGCATGTGAATTTCGGAGGAAGGGAAATTTCGATGGTAACAACTGTGAAAGAGCCCATTCCTACACAAAATTTATTGGATACCTATGGATGTTTTATGATGCATTGCGGTGTTTCTGCTTTTGGTGCACCACAGGCAGATGACAATCATCCGCAACATGGAGAGTTGCCGAATATTTCATATCAAAATGCTTATATTATTTGTGATGAGGATGAAAAGGGAAAATATATAATTCTTGGAGGCATATTAGATAATAATATTGCATTTACAAGGCATTATCAATTTGTTCCGGAATGTAAAATTTATGAAGACGGAACGGTATTCCAGATTCATATTACTATTGAAAATAAAAGAAAAAGTCCTATGGAATACATGTATTTGTGCCATATTAATTTTGCACCGATGGAGGGAGCAAAGCTCATTTATAGCGCAAAGAGAGACAAAGAGCATATTAAAGTACATAAAATTGTACCGGCTATGACGAAAGAAAAAGAAGAAAAATTAAAGGCATTTATGGACCGTGTACAAGAAAACCCGGCCATTCATGATACCATTGGTGTTGAGGGAGAATGCTATGACCCGGAAATTGTCTATGCAGTAAAGTATGAGGGAGATGAAAAAAATCGTGCCTATACTTTGCAACACAAACAAGGGCAAGGTGCTTGTTATGTCAGCCATCCGATTGATGCATTGCCGGTGGGAGTTCGCTGGCTTTCCAGAACATTAGATGAGGATGCTTGCGGCATGGTACTTCCTGCAACAGCAGAGCATTTGGGATACTCGGATGCGAAAAGAAAGGGTTATGTAAAGAGTTTGGCAGGCGGAGAGAAACTCAGTTTTATGATTGAGGCCGGCTATGTAACTGATGAACATGCAAAAGAAATATCCGATAAAATAGATAAAATTTTAAAATAACATAAAAAGAAAAATATGTTTCACGTGAAACATATTTTTTTTGTCCAAATGATTGAAAAAGGAAAGAGTTCATGATATAATAAGAATACCAATTTGAAAGGAACGGTATTTTGCACAATGGGTAAAGTAATTGTAATTGCGAATCAAAAAGGCGGCGTTGGTAAAACAACAACAGCAGTCAATTTAAGTGCATATTTGGGACATTTAAAGAAAAAAGTACTGTTAATAGACAGTGATCCGCAAGGAAATGCTACAAGCGGATTGGGACTTGAAAAAGACACGTTGGAACAGACGCTTTATGATGTATATCTCAATGAAGTTCCGCTTAAAGACACAATTTTAGAAACAAAATATAAAAATCTCTCAATATGCCCCTGTAATGTACAGCTTGCCGGTGCAGAAATTGAATTGGTTTCATTTCCTAAAAGAGAATTTCTTTTAAAAAAAGAATTAAAAACCATTCAAGAAGAGTTTGATTATATTATTATTGATTGTCCCCCATCTTTAGGACTTTTAACGCTTAATTCGTTTGCAGCAGCAGACAGTGTTTTGATTCCAATTCAATGTGAGTATTATGCATTGGAGGGTTTGGGGCAGCTGACCAATACCATTTCAACCTTAAAACAAAATATTAACCAGGAGATTGAAATTGAAGGTATTTTATTAACCATGTTTGATAAGCGAACCAATCTTTCTTCTTTGGTTTATGAAGAAGTGAAAAAGTTCTTTCCAGAAAAAATATTTAAGACGGTTATTCCACGAAACGTGCGCCTGAGCGAAGCACCCAGCTTTGGAGAACCAATTTTATCGTACGACAAGCTTTCAAACGGCGCGTTTGCTTATAAAGCGTTGGCAAAAGAAGTGTTGAAAAAGAACACCAGGGAGGGATAACAATGGCAAAAAAAGGCTTGGGAAGAGGGTTGGATGCCCTTCTAAATGTTGATAGCGTGGTTGAAACTACCACAGAATATGAAAAAGATGTAAAATTGATTAAGATTACACAAATTGAACCAAATAAAGCACAGCCGCGTTCGGATTTTGATGAAGAGAAGTTACATGCGCTGGCAGATTCTATTGCAGAGTATGGTGTTTTGCAGCCCATTGTTGTGAAGTTAAATTCTAACGGCTTTTATACCATTATTGCAGGAGAACGCAGATGGCGCGCTGCAAGAATTGCAAAGCTAAAAGAAATGCCAGCTATTGTAAAAAATTTTGACGAACAAGGTGAAAAAGAAGTCGCATTAATTGAAAATTTACAGCGAGAAAATTTAAATGCCATTGAAGAGGCAATGGGAATTCAGGATTTGATGGACCTTTATGGATTGACGCAGGAAGATGTTGCAAAAAAGATCGGTAAGAGCAGGTCTGCAGTAGCAAACAGTGTTCGTTTGCTTCATTTGCCGGAAGGAGTCAAGAAATATCTCAAAGAAGGGACGCTCTCTATGGGGCACGCCAGAGCGCTGTTATCTTTGGAAAATGAAAAAGTAGCAGAAGAAGTAGCAAGAAAGATTATACAAGAGGATTTTAGTGTACGCCAAACAGAAAGCTATATTAAAATTTTGCTTACCGAAAAAAAGAAGAAAAAAATTACAAAACAGCAAGAGGAGCTTGTGCGTTATATAAAAAGTTTAGAGCAAACACTTTCCTCAGAGCTAGGAACAAAAATTAAAATTGTGAATCGTAACAATAAAGGAAAAATTGAAATTCCATACTCTTCTGCAGAAGATTTTGAAAGAATTATAAAAATTATAAAAAAATAACAAAAAATGGAAGCTCAAAAATAGCCCTGCAATGAATTTTTAAAGAATAGGCAGTGTTGTTTTATAGGCAAAACAATAAAATCAAACAAGAGCTAATTTTGAAAACTTTGTAAAACAAAAGACGCCACACAATTTAGTGTGGCGTCTTTTTATTCTATAATAAATCGCAAATGAAATTTGAAAATTCAATTGGATCTTCTAAGGAGAGTCCTTCAATTAACAGAGCACTTCCGTAAAGAACCTCTGCATATTTTTTCAGCTTTTCTTTATCGGAGTCAAACAAAACTTTCATTTTCTCAAACACCGGATGGTTTGGATTAATTTCTAATACACGCTCTGCTTTTACTTTCTGGTCTGCAGGCATAGAGTTTAATACCTTTTCCATTTCAATGGACAATTCTCCGCCGCTGGTAATACAAACAGGGTGTGATTTTAACCGCATGGATTTTTTGACCTCTTTGACCTTATCACCCAAAGCTTCTTTCATAAATAGGAAAAGCTCCTTATCGTCATGATCTTCTTTGGGTTCATTTTCTTCCTCGAACCCTAAGTCATCAGAAGATACAGATTTAAACGCCTTTTTCTCATACTCTCCCAGCATCTTTATCGCAAATTCATCAATGTCGTCGGTAAAGCACAGGATATCAAACCCCTTATCCAATACGCGTTCTGTTTGCGGCAGGCGTGCGATTTTCTCGTTGCTTTCACCGCAGGCATAATAAATAAATTTTTGGTCCTCTGCCATGGCATCGATATATTCTTTCAGGGAAACCATTTTCTGCTGCTTTACAGAATAGAATAAAATTAAGTCAGAAACCAAATCCTTTTCTCGACCAAACTCGTTATAAACGGAGAATTTTAGCTGGCGGCCAAAGCCCGAAAAGAATTTTTCGTATGTTTCCCGCTGGTCTTTCATAAGCTTTAAAAGCTCGCTTTTGATCTTTTTCTGCAGATTTTTTGAGATGACTTGCAATTGCCTGTCGTGCTGCAGCATTTCTCTTGAAATATTTAAGGAAAGGTCAGCAGAGTCCACTAATCCTCTGACAAAACTGAAGCAATCAGGGAGTAAATCGGAGCATTTTTCCATAATTAGCACGCCATTTGTGTAGAGAGCCAGCCCCTTTTCGAATTCCTTTGTATAGTAGTTATAAGGCGCTTTTTGGGGAAGAAACAGGAGCGCTTTATAACTGGTGATGCCGTCTGCACTGGTATGAATCACAGCAGCCGGAGCTTCAAAATCAAAAAAGGTTTCCTTATAGAAATTATTGTAGTCCTCTTGGGTTAATTCAGACTTATTTTTACGCCAGATTGGAACCATGGAATTGAGGGTTTCTTCTTCAAAATAAGTTTCATATTCAGGTGCGCCCTCCTGCCCTTCTGCATTTGGCTTCGGACGGCTTTTCTCTACCGTCATTTTAATGGGATAACGGATATAATCGGAATATTTTTTGATAATGCTTCGTAAGGTATATTCTTTGAGGAATTCATCATAATTTTCGTCCTCTGTGTTGGGCTTTAGCGAAAGAATTATTTTTGTGCCCACGTTTTCTTTGGCAGATTTTGTTACCGTGTAGCCGTCTGCGCCCTCGGATTCCCATTGATAAGCCTCGTCGGAGCCATGCTTTTTACTAATAACCGTTACTTTTTCCGCTACCATAAAGGCAGAATAAAAACCAACACCAAACTGTCCAATGATGTCATGTCCTTCTTCGTGTTCCAGCTCTTTTTTAAACTCAAGGGAACCACTCTTTGCAATAGTACCCAGGTTTTCCTCCAACTCCTCCTTGGACATGCCAATGCCGGTATCGGAAATTGTGAGCGTTCTGTTTTTCTCGTCTGCTTCAATGCGAATGTAGTAATCATCCTTATGAAATGTAATATTCTCATCTGTTAAGGCGATGTAGTATAACTTGTCGATTGAGTCGCTGGCGTTGGAAATCAGTTCACGCAAAAAAATCTCCTTGTGTGTATAAATTGCGTTAATCATTAAATCTAAAAGGCGCTTTGACTCTGATTTAAATGCTTTTTTTGCCATAATCAATTCCTCCAAAAACAAATAAAGTTAGCACTCTCTATTACAGAGTGCTAACTTTATTGTAACATTTTCCCCTTTTTTGTCAATAGGTTTTTTTGTGTTTTAATAATCTGTTAAAAATTTCTAGAAATAATCGCTTTTAAAGATAAAAATCATGTTTTCCAATGGTTTTGAAAAAAATACGATTATTCACAATCCAAAAGTTTTCAGCAATGGTTGGATTTAAAAAATATAGGCTTTCTCCTGCGTGGTTTTCGCCTCTTAATGCGCGTTTTGCCGCAACAATGCTGTCGCCCAAAGGCGTATGGTAAACGGTTCCGTTCAGAATGGGGGTAAACTGGACACCGTAATTGCGGTCAAAAATTACATCGTAAATATTGTTGGCGTAAAGATCGCTTTTCACACGGTTCAGCACTACATTTGCCACCGCAATCTTGCCTGTCATGGGTTCACCTTGGCTTTCAGCATTTACAATCCGCGACAGCCAATAAAGGTCATTGTCCGTGTATCCTCTGTCTCCAATCATGTCTTTCGGGACAGTTACATCGGCTGCGGTAATGTTTACCATATACATTTGTGGATCCCACGAAACAGTGGTATTAAAGGTTTCTGCCGCAAAACGAACGGGCACATAAAACCGGTTTGCCTGAATCACTGCAGCAGTATCCAGCTTTACGGATTTTCCGTTTACCGTTGCGGTTTTTTGATTCTTTCTTAATACAATGGTAATGCCATTTTTTGTAATAGTTGCCGAGGATGTTTTTTCGTTCCAATCCACGCGGTCGGCACACAGTGCATCAGAAAGCGCGCGAATCGGTAACATTGCAATGCCGTTTTCTAGATAACCCGGGGTGTCGGACTTGATGTAGCTTCCGTTCACTGTCAGACAAACAGGCGTCTTAAATAAGGCATCTTCTGCCTTTGCCGTCGTCTCTGTGCCGTAAAAGGTCATTGTTGACAAGAGAACAAAAAGAAGCGCAAGAACTGATTTCTTCAAAAAAAAGACCTCCCTGCGCACCACTCACTTACCAGTATACAAGAAAAAAAACAGAAAATCAATGCAAAATATTTGGGAGAACGGGAATTTTATGGAAAAAAACAAAAAAAAGCTTGACTTGCAAAATAAAATGTGGTAATATAGTAAAATGCATTATATTGTCAAAATGGTGTAGTATGCAAAAAAATAGGCAGCTATACTTGCCGAGGGGTTAAAAGAGTGCGGAAACAACGGCTGTAAGCACATATTTAACTCCTAAAATCCTGAGTTTCACGGATAAGGCTCGGAAAAATTTTTAAATGAGGTGGTTGAGCTTATGGTACATCCGATTCAGTTGGGCAGAAACCAGAGAATGAGTTATGCCAAAATTGACGAGGTTTTGGAAATGCCAAACCTTATTGAGGTGCAGAAAAACTCGTATAACTGGTTCTTAGAGGAAGGCTTGAAAGAAGTCTTGCGAGACATCTCTCCCATCACCGATTATACAGGGAATCTGATTTTAGAGTTTATTGATTATAAACTCGAACGAAACAGAATTAAATATTCTGTGGAAGAATGTAAAGAACGCGATACAAACTATGCAGCACCGCTTAAAGCAAGGGTGCGCCTAATTAATAAGGAAACCGGAGAAGTAAAGGAACAGGAAATCTTCATGGGCGATTTCCCGCTTATGACAGAGCAGGGTACCTTTATCATCAATGGTGCTGAGCGTGTTATTGTCAGCCAGTTGGTGCGTTCTCCCGGTATTTACTATGCTATGGAGCATGACAAAACAGGAAAAGAGCTCTATTCCTCAACCGTTATTCCATATAGGGGTGCCTGGTTGGAATATGAAAATGATGTAAATGATGTTTTGTCCGTGCGTATTGACAGAACAAGAAAAATTCCCATCACTGTTTTAATTCGTGCATTGGGAATTGAAACAGACGGCGAAATTCTGGATTTATTTGGTGAAACCGAAGCACTTTTAAACACCATGGAAAAAAGCAGTGCGATTCAGTCTTCTGACGATGCGCTGATTGAAATTTATAAAAAACTCCGTCCCGGAGAACCCCCTACGGTAGAGAGCTCAAAGAACCTTTTGTTTGGTCTTTTGTTTGACGGAAAACGCTACGATTTAGGTGGCGTTGGTCGCTATAAGTTTAATAAAAAACTTGCGATTTCGGCAAGAATTGCAAATCAGGTGGCAAAAGAAGCCATTGCAAACCCCGAAACAGGCGAGATTTTGGTGGACGCAGGACAGTTTATATCAAGATCTGCAGCAGAAGAAATTGAAAAGGCGGGCGTTAACCGCGTAATTTTGGATGTAGGCGGAACCGGTGTAGTTGTATTTTCTAACAACACGGTTGACATTCGTGAGTATGTTTCATTTGATGTTTCGGATATTACCCGTGAAAAAGTATGCAAGCAGGTTTTGGATGAGATTTTAGAGTCTGCTTCTACAGAGGAAGAAATTCGTGATCAGCTCATAAGAAGAATGGATGAGCTTGTTCCTAAACATATTGTGATTGACGATATTTTTGCGTCAATCAACTATCAGATTGGTCTGCTCTACGGCATCGGCACAACCGACGATATTGACCACTTAGGCAACCGTCGTTTGCGTTGTGTGGGTGAGCTTTTGCAGAACCAGTTCAGAATTGGTCTTTCCAGAATGGAACGCGTTGTGCGCGAAAGAATGACCATTCAGGATTTGGATATCGTAACACCACAGGTACTGATTAACATTCGTCCGATTGTGGCAACGATTAAAGAATTTTTCGGTTCTTCACAGCTTTCTCAGTTCATGGATCAGCTGAATCCGCTTTCTGAGCTGACACACAAAAGAAGACTTTCCGCGTTGGGACCGGGCGGTCTTTCCCGTGACCGTGCAGGCTTTGAAGTCCGCGACGTACACTATTCTCACTATTCGAGAATGTGTCCCATTGAAACGCCGGAAGGTCCGAATATCGGTTTGATCTCTTCGTTGGCAACCTATGCGCGCATCAACGAACATGGATTTATTGAAGCGCCCTACAGAAAGGTTGACAAGAAAAAGGGTGTTGTAACCGATATCATTGAATACATGACGGCAGATGTAGAGGACGAGTACATTGTTGCGCAGGCCAACGAGCCGCTGGATGAAAAAGGTCATTTCCTTGCAAAGAAGGTTACTGTTCGCTACCGTGACGAAATTTTAGAGGTAGAGGCAGACAAGGTTGACTATATGGACGTATCGCCGAAGCAGGTTGTATCTGTTGCAACCGCTATGATTCCGTTCTTAGAGAACGACGACGCAAACCGTGCGCTGATGGGTGCAAACATGCAACGTCAGGCAGTGCCGCTTCTTCGTACCGACTCCCCCATTGTCGGAACCGGTATGGAATATCAGGCAGCTCGTGATTCCGGTGTTGTTGTTCTGGCAAAGGAAGACGGTGTTGTTACAAAGGCAAGTGCAGACGAAATCGTAATTAAGGAAAAAGACGGCAATCTGCATAAATATAAGCTGATTAAATTTACCCGTTCAAACCAAGGCACCTGCATCAATCAGAAACCCATTGTATCTGAAGGAGAAAAGGTGAAGAAAGGCGACATCATTGCGGATGGCCCGTCTACTCACAATGGTGAAATTGCGTTGGGACGCAATATCTTAATTGGCTTTATGACCTGGGAAGGTTATAACTACGAGGACGCAATGCTCATCAACGAAAAGCTGGTTCGTGATGATATTTTGACCTCAATTCATATAGAAGAATATGAGTGCGAAGCAAGAGATACCAAGCTCGGTGCTGAAGAAATCACCCGTGATATCCCCAATGTGGGTGAGGACGCACTGAAGGATTTGAACGAAAAAGGTATTATCCGCGTGGGTGCCGAAGTGCGCTCCGGTGATATTTTGGTTGGTAAGGTAACGCCGAAAGGTGAAACCGAGCTGACAGCGGAAGAGCGCTTGCTCCGTGCAATCTTTGGAGAAAAAGCAAGAGAAGTGCGTGATACTTCTTTGCGCGTGCCTCACGGTGAATCCGGTATCATTGTTGATGTCATTACATTTGACAGAGAAAACGGCGACGAGCTGCCTCCTGGTGTAAATCAGTTGGTAAGATGCTATATTGCACAGAAGAGAAAAATTTCTGTGGGTGACAAAATGGCAGGACGCCATGGTAACAAGGGTGTCATTTCCAGAATTCTGCCAGAAGAGGATATGCCGTTCTTGCCGGATGGCACACCCCTTGAAATTGTGTTAAATCCCCTGGGCGTACCTTCCCGTATGAATATTGGTCAGGTGCTTGAGGTGCATCTGGGTCGCGCGGCACGAGAACTGGGCTGGAAAATTGCAACCCCGGTTTTAGACGGTGCGACGGAAGAAGATATTATGGAAACGCTAACTAAGGCAGGGCTTGATACAGACGGCAAAACCGTTTTATATGACGGAAGAACCGGCGAGCCCTTTGATAACAGAGTTACTGTGGGTATTATGTATATCTTGAAGCTTTGTCACTTGGTTGATGATAAAATTCACGCCCGTTCTACCGGACCATACTCTTTGGTTACACAACAGCCTTTGGGTGGTAAAGCGCAGTTTGGCGGACAGAGATTCGGTGAAATGGAAGTTTGGGCACTTGAGGCGTATGGTGCTGCTTATACACTGCAGGAAATCCTGACCGTAAAATCAGACGATATTGTTGGTCGTGTGAAAACCTACGAGGCAATCGTAAAGGGAGACAGCGTTCCGCAGCCCGGAATTCCGGAGTCCTTTAAGGTATTGATTAAGGAATTGCAGAGCTTGTGTCTAGACATGCGTGTGCTGGACGAGGCAGGGAACGAGGTTACGCTAAAGGATTCCTCCGAGGAGGAAGAGGAAGCAAACCTGGGCATGACCGTTCGGGATGATAAAGCGTTTATTAATCTGGATATGGATGACGATGAGGATGGCGGAGACGATGCAACAGATGATGCAGAGGATGCCGACCTTGGAGAAGACCTCTATGAAGAGGAAGAAGACGACGCAGAGGATGCGTATGAGAGCGAATTTGATGACGAAGAAGATTCAGGCTTCTTCGATGACGAATCGGAGCTTTTATAACAGAAAGAAAAACGCAGAAATCAAATTCTTGTAAATGGAGATGAGACGATTGTCAGAAAACACATTTGATGCTATAAAAATAGGTCTCGCATCGCCGGACATGATTAGAAGCTGGTCCCGTGGTGAAGTAAAAAAACCGGAGACAATCAATTACAGAACACTCAAGCCTGAACGCGATGGCTTGTTCTGTGAGCGTATCTTTGGACCTACAAAAGACTGGGAATGTCACTGCGGCAAGTATAAAAGAATTCGTCATAAGGGTATTGTCTGCGACCGTTGCGGCGTTGAGGTTACCCGCGCTCGTGTGCGCCGTGAGAGAATGGGACACATTGAGCTGGCAGCTCCAGTTTCTCATATTTGGTATTTTAAAGGAATTCCCTCTCGTATGGGACTTTTGCTGGATATGACACCCAGAATGCTGGAGAAAGTACTCTACTTCGCAGCTTATGTTGTGATTGACCCTGGTGCGCGCACCGAGCTTGAAAAGAAACAAATTCTTTCAGAGCAGGAGTACAGAGAGTACCTGGAAAAATATGGTGACAGATTCCGCGCTGGCATGGGTGCAGAGGCCATTAAAGCACTTTTGGACGAAATTGATTTAGAAGCACTTTCCAAGGAAATCAAGACAGAATTGGAGACCGCTTCCGGCCAGAAAAAAGTTCGTCTGATTAAACGGCTGGAGGTTGTGGAATCCTTCCGTCTTTCCGGCAACAATCCTTCCTGGATGGTGTTGGACGTTATCCCGGTTATTCCGCCGGATATTCGCCCCATGGTGCAGTTGGATGGCGGCAGATTTGCAACCAGTGACTTAAATGACTTATACAGAAGGGTCATCAACCGTAACAATCGCTTGAAAAAGCTGTTGGATTTGGGTGCCCCGGAAATTATCGTAAGAAACGAGAAAAGAATGCTGCAGGAAGCAGTTGACGCGTTGGTGGACAACGGCAGACGGGGACGCCCCGTTACCGGTCCCGGAAACCGTCCTTTAAAATCCCTTTCCGATATGTTAAAGGGTAAACAAGGTCGTTTCCGTCAGAACCTTTTGGGTAAGCGTGTTGACTATTCCGGCCGTTCCGTAATCGTTGTCGGCCCCGAACTGAAAATTTATCAGTGCGGCTTGCCGAAGGAAATGGCAATTGAGCTGTTCAAGCCTTTTGTTATGAAAAAGCTTGTAAATGATGGCATTGCACATAACATTAAGAGTGCAAAACGCATGGTTGAGCGCTTAAGACCGGAAGTATGGGATGTACTGGACGATGTGATCAAAGACCATCCGGTACTCTTAAACCGTGCACCTACCCTGCATAGACTAGGTATTCAGGCGTTTGAACCCATTCTGGTAGAGGGTAGGGCGCTGAAACTTCATCCGTTGGTTTGTACGGCATACAACGCCGACTTCGACGGTGACCAGATGGCTGTCCATGTTCCGTTGTCACCTGAAGCGCAGGCAGAGGCAAGATTCTTAATGCTTTCTGCAAACAACCTGCTAAAACCGCAGGATGGACGTCCTGTTACTGTTCCGACGCAGGATATGGTTTTGGGTAGCTATTACTTAACCTTGGTGAAACCTAAGGAAGTAAAGATTACCGATCCCGGCGATTCTGAACGCTTTACAAAAGGTCAGATTGTAAATTATTTATACACAGCCAACGGAAAACCCAGCTTGCTTTCTGAAAATGCAGAGCTGGAATCTGTTGGAAAGCGTGCGGCAACCTATACGGAAGAAGGTTGCTACCCGGGCGAAGAAGGCGAAGGCAAGGTATTCTCTTCCTTTAGTGAAGCCTTTTTGGCATACACCAACCATGTTGTAGGCCTTCACGCTCCCATCCGCGTGCGCAAAACAGCGGAAGATGGGGACACCGGTATGGTGGATTGCACAGTAGGAAGATTGATTTTCAACGAGCAGATTCCGCAGGATTTGGGCTTTGTTGACAGAAGCTTGCCGGAGAATAAATTTGCCCTAGAGGTTGACTTCCTTTGCGGAAAGAAACAACTTGGCCAGATTATTGATAAATGCATTCAGGTGCACGGCCTTACGAAAACTGCCGTTGTATTGGATGCTATTAAAGCGATGGGCTTCCAGTATTCTACCCGCGGTGCCATTACGGTCAGCGTATCGGATATTGAAGTACCGGAAAAGAAAAAGACATTGCTTGCCGAAGCAGAAAATCAAGTGGATAAAATTACAAAGCAGTTTAACCGTGGCTTGATTTCTGACGAGGAACGTTATAAACTGGTTATCGACACATGGACCAAGACCATTGACGATGTAACAGATGCGCTGATGGAAAATCTTGATCAGTACAACCCCATCTTCATGATGGCAGATTCCGGAGCCCGTGGTAGTAAAAACCAGATTCGTCAGCTTGCTGGTATGCGTGGTTTGATGAACGATACCTCCGGTAAAATCATCGAAATCCCCATTAGAGCAAACTTCCGTGAGGGTCTTAATGTGCTCGAGTACTTCGTATCCTCTCACGGTGCAAGAAAAGGTCTTGCAGATACAGCGCTTAGAACAGCTGACTCCGGTTACCTTACTCGTCGTTTGGTTGACGTTTCACAGGATGTTATTATTCGCGAGGATGATTGCGGTGTGACAGAAGGAATTGAAGTAACCGCAATTACAGAAGGAAAAGAAGTAATCGAAAGCCTGGAAGACAGACTTTCCGGCCGCTACCCTGCAGAAGCGATTGTTCATCCTGAAACAGGTGAAATTCTGGCGGATACAGATGTATTGATTGACGAAAAGCTTGCAAAGAAAATTGTTGCTGCAGGCGTTACAAAAGCAGTTATTCGTTCTGTGCTCACATGTCGGTCTAAGGTTGGTATCTGTGCAAAGTGCTACGGATCAAACCTTGCCAGCGGTAAAGTTGTTCCTGCCGGTGAGGCTGTCGGCATCATCGCGGCACAGTCTATCGGTGAGCCTGGTACACAGCTTACAATGAGAACATTCCATACCGGCGGTGTTGCCGGTGACGATATCACGCAGGGTCTTCCCCGTGTGGAAGAATTGTTTGAAGCAAGAAAGCCAAAGGGTCTTGCAATTTTGACAGAAATTGCAGGTAAGGTTAGCATTGTTGAGAACAAGAAGAAGCGTGAAATCGTTATTACAAATGACGAAACCCACGAAGCAAAAACATATTTGATTCCTTATGGCTCCAGAATTAAAGTATTAGAGGGCGATGTTTTGGATGTTGGTGATGAATTAACAGAAGGTAGCATCAACCCCCATGATATTTTAAGAATCAAGGATGTTACTGCAGTGCAGCAGTACCTGATTAAAGAGGTACAACGTGTGTATAGACTTCAGGGTGTTGATATTAATGACAGACACATTGAGGTTATTGTGCGTCAGATGCTTCGCAGAGTTAGAATTGAAGAATCGGGAGATTCCCGCTTCTTGTCCGGCTCTTTGGTGGACATCAACGAGTTCAATGCTGTTAACGAACAGTTAATTGCTGACGGCAAACAGCCCGCAGAGTGCACCAGAATTATTCTGGGTATCACAAAAGCGGCACTGACAACAGATTCTTTCTTGTCTGCAGCGTCCTTCCAGGAAACCACAAGAGTCCTGACGGAAGCAGCAACCAAGGGTAGAATTGACCCGTTGGTAGGACTGAAGGAAAATGTTATTATTGGTAAGCTTGTTCCTGCCGGTACCGGTATGACGAAATACCAGAACACAAAGATTGAACGCGAGATCCCCATGATGTCATCACAAGATGCATATGACAGCGATTTTGTTTCGAATCATATGGACTATATTGGCAGCAATGTTATCCCTGATGCAGAGGAAGAAATCCTGTGATGTGCAAAGTTTTGGAATTTAAAAAATTTTGATTGACACAACAGATTCGGTATGGTACAATAGAAAAAGGCTTATTTGTGAATAGGTCTTTTGCTTGTGTTTAAAGAAGGGAAGGACGAAAGCTATGCAGCCCGATTTGCAAGATGTCCAGTTTTTTGTGGGACTGAAGCAATCAACAGAAGCAATTAAGAACGGAACAGCAAAAAAGGCATATATCGCAAACGATGCAGACGATCATATTCGTCTGCCGTTTGTGGCGTTATGTAACGAAAAAGGCGTTCCCCTTGAGTTTTGCGAAACCAAGGAAAAGCTTGGAAAGGATTTCGGCATCAGCGTTTGTGCTGCCTGTGCCGTAATTCTAAAGTAATTTCTGCTTTATATTATGTTTCATAATATAGATTTATTAATGAAAGAAAGGAGGAAATCGTTTCATGCCTACGTTTAACCAGCTTGTGAGAAAAGGTAGACAAACTTCTGAAAAGAAATCAACAGCACCGGCTCTTTTAAAGAACCTGAACACGCTGAAGAAGAAAACTACCGACTTAAACTCTCCTCAAAAGAGAGGTGTTTGCACAACTGTTAAAACAATGACACCTAAAAAGCCGAACTCTGCACTGCGTAAGATGGCCAGAGTAAGACTTACCAATGGTATCGAGGTGTCCGCTTACATTCCCGGTGTTGGTCACAACCTGCAGGAGCATAGCGTTGTTTTAATCAGAGGCGGCAGAGTAAAGGACCTTCCTGGTGTTAGATACCACATCATCCGCGGTACACTCGATACAGCGGGCGTTGCAAATCGTAACCAGTCCAGGTCTAAGTATGGTGCGAAGAAAGCAAAAGCTAAAAAATAATTCGCACTACAATCACAAAGGTGTCGGTACGTGATACATGAAAGATTTCCTGTAATATTGTACTGCGCCGACGATGGAGGCGTGAACGCTTTCATCGAGTACCTGTGATTTCATTTTCACAACTATAATGAAGGAGGGAAGAAAGGTGCCAAGAAGAAGTTTTATCGCAAAAAGAGAAGTATTGGCTGACCCGGTTTACAACAGCACAGTTGTTACAAGATTGATCAACAACATTATGCTGGACGGTAAAAAAGGTACCGCACAGAAAATCGTGTATGGTGCTTTTGATATCATCAAAGAAAAGACAGGTAAAGAACCTTTAGAGGTGTTTAATGAAGCAATGGCTAACATTATGCCTGTTTTGGAAGTAAAAGCAAGACGTGTCGGCGGTGCGACATACCAGGTTCCGATTGAGGTTCGCCCTGAAAGACGGCAGACATTGGGCTTAAGATGGCTCACACTCTACAGCCGCGCAAGAGGCGAAAAAACCATGAAGGAAAGACTGGCAGCAGAGATCATGGATGCTGTGAACAACACAGGTTCTGCTGTAAAGAAAAGAGAAGACACACACAAGATGGCAGAAGCAAACAAAGCTTTTGCACATTACAGATGGTAGGTCTTTGGCTCTTTGGATTCACAAAAATCATGGCTTAGCCGTGTAATTTAAAGAATTTTGGTAAAAATACTGCGTGATAACTACGTATTATTTTAAGAAAGGAGGAATATTTGGTGGCAAGAGAATATTCTTTGGCAAAAACAAGAAACATCGGTATCATGGCACACATTGATGCCGGAAAAACCACCACAACTGAAAGAATTTTGTTCTATACAGGCCGTATCCACAAAATGGGTGAAACGCATGACGGCGCCGGCACAATGGACTGGATGGCACAGGAGCAGGAAAGAGGTATTACCATTACTTCTGCTGCTACAACCTGTCATTGGAAGGATCATAGAATTAATATTATTGATACACCGGGACACGTTGACTTTACAGTTGAGGTTGAGCGTTCACTCCGCGTACTTGACGGTAGCGTAACCGTACTTTGTGCAAAAGGCGGCGTTGAGCCTCAGTCCGAAACCGTTTGGCGTCAGGCTGACAACTATAAAGTTCCCCGTATGGCTTACGTTAATAAAATGGACATCATGGGTGCAGATTTTTATAATGTTGTCGACATGATGAAAACGCGACTCAAATGTAACGCTGTTCCGATTCAGCTTCCGATAGGTGCTGAGGAAACCTTTAAGGGAATCATCGATTTGGTTCAGAATAAGGCATATGTTTACTATGATGACCTTGGAAACGATATCCGCGAGGAGGAAATCCCTGAGGATATGAAAGACAAGGCAGAAGAATACAGAATCAATATGATGGAATGTGTTGCAGAAACCAGCGAAGAGCTGATGGAGAAGTACTTGGAGGAGGGTGAGCTTTCTATCCCCGAAATCAAAAAGGCAATCCGTGCAGCAACCATCGCAAATGATATGGTTCCTGTTCTTTGCGGAACATCCTACAAGAATAAGGGTGTTCAAAAACTGTTGGACGCAATCGTAGATTATATGCCTGCTCCGACAGATGTCCCTGCAATTCGCGGAATTAATCCGGACACAGAAGAAGAAGTAGAGAGTCCGTCTTCCGACGATGCTCCGTTTGCTGCTTTGGCATTTAAAATCATGGCCGATCCCTTTGTTGGTAAGCTGTGCTTCTTCCGTG
>SVJT01000142.1 GCA_015068865.1 Oscillospiraceae bacterium
ATCACGGTTTCACCCGGATCCAGGAAGGTATTCATGGCTGCCCACAGGGCGCCGGTGCCCCCGGGGGCTGCGATGACGGACCGGTGCAGGGTGCGGACATGATCCTCCAGCACCCAGGCTGCCACCGCTTCACGGAACGACATATTGCCGGTGAAACTCTCGGCATAGCGGGCCTTCGTCCGGGCATCCATGGCATCAAAATGCGCATAGACAGACGGAAAGGCGATGATCTCCTGCTGATCATCGCACAGGGTTCCGATGCTTGCCTGCACGACAAGATCACCGTTGATTTCACGGTCACCAACAATGTTGGGGTAAGAGGTTGTACCATTTCTGGTGTAAGACATTTTTAATCGGAGTGTCATGGGGTCATTGCCTTCAGGCACTTTTGCCCAAAAGCTTACTTCATAGGTGTGACCCTGCTTTGCCTTATTGGTCAGAGGATATTCGGGACCCATATCATAGGTACGGCTGTAACCGGTAATTTTCAGAGATTTTTCACCGGCATAGGATTCTTCATCTGATACGGCGGCACTGACGTTATTGTTCAATACACCTGCATATTTCTCTCCTTCAAAATCATCATAATAAATGATAGATTCATCAACCTTTTCTGCTGCCATAGCAGTCAAAGGCATACAGGTTACCAGCAACGCCATTGCCAGTAACAATGTAAATAATCTTTTTTTCATGCGTCTTTCCTCCTTTACCAGTCATAGCCGAGCAATCCGGCAAGAATTTTTGCGCACTCAGCACGGCTTGCGCTGTGTTTGGGATTAAAGTTAAATTCATCGGCATTTTCCGTAGCCACACCGTTGACGATGCCTGCTCTCTGGAGAGCAATAGCCGCTTCTTCAGCATAAGCACTGATTTCGGTTCTGTCTACAAAATATACTTTTTCATTAATCTGTGAAAGCTCTAAGCCTAAAGCGTTAAAGAGTCTGTAAGAAATGGTGACCAAATCCTCACGGGTAATTTCGCCGTTGGGATTAAAGGCACCATCGCCACCACCGGAGATAATACCCAGCTTTTCAGCTGTTGCAATGTACTGGTAGCTCCAGTCTCCGGCAGATACATCACTAAAGTTTGCTTTGGCATGTTTATCGGTTAAGTTGAACAAGGAGATAATCATTTTTACATACTCTGCTCTTGTCACCTTGTTTTCCGGTTTAAAGGAACCGTCACCATAACCGCTGATAACGCCTTTTGCAGCTAATTGTTCAATGCTTTCTTTTGCCCAGTGTTCGTCACTGATGTCTGCAAAGGAACTACCCTGTGCACCGGCATCGCCCGTATTCGGCGTTACAGGCACAGACGGAACTTCAATGGACACACCGCCGTACTTATTACCGCTGGAGGAGGAACCACCGCCGCCACCGCCGTAAACAGGCGTATACAGCAGGCTGTTTCTATATTCGTTAATATAACCGTCTAACAGAGTCTGCATATTTACAAACTGTGTCGTAGATGTAATTGCTGCTACAAACTTCGGTCCAACATACTGCTTACCGAATGAATCCAGACCGTCTACATAACCGCTGAAATCAACACCTAAATAGCCGGCATTCCGAATGAACGCATCCATTTTTGCGGTATAGTTAACACCCTGGTCAGCCAATGTCATAACAGTTTCATCGCAAATAGCCTTCACCAAAGCTGCTTCATTTGCAAACTTCACACCGTTGGTCGCAGGATACAGAATGATTGTATTGATAACGGCTGTATCTTCGCCATTTTCAAATTTTTCAAAAATCTCTGTATAGGTTGTTTGCGCTGTCAGACCAAGAGCAGTATCGTTATCTGCAATAAGACCTGCTAAAACCGCCGCATCGGTCAGTTCATTAAAGCAACCAACCATCCAGCCCTTTGCATATGCCGCTACAAAATCTTCTTTTGTTGCAAAGGTTGTATCTAATGCCACAACATAATCATATACGAAACCGTAGTCAGAAAGTGCCGGTAAGTCAATCGTTGTAATACCGATATCATCAGCAACAGTACCGGTAGTTAAAACAGTTTCCAGCGCAGAGCCGGTTGCAGCACCATTAATGCCATCTAAAATTCTGTCAACTGCCAAAGGATTGGTATAATAGATTGTGTCATACAGATAGGTTGTCTCTGTATAATTCAAACCATCTACCGCTACTACAAGATTGGAATTTACATCAATGGTATTGGTACAGTCAACCGAAACACTGTAGGTTCCATCAGCATTCACAACACTTGCCCCATCTGCCAGCAGTGCGGCAGGAGTTGCCAAATCATCAATGGTGTAACCTGCTTTTAATACCTTAACGGAAACAGGTTTTTCTGCCATAGATGCTTTCAACTTACCGCTTACAGACAGAATACCAAATTCGTCACAAGAGGTGGTGAAGGAATAGTTTTCATCTAAATACTTTGTTTCAGCAACAGCAATGTCGTCTACATAAACAGTAGATAATACATCCCCGCTTAACTGTGTAACACCAATTGCTGTGGGATTCTGAGTTGCTAAGAAAGCGAAAGTTAATTCTTTCCATTCATGATTACCAACAGTTACTTCACTACCGTAAATCTTTGTGCCATTCACTTCAGCATAAGGCACAACCTTGCCGGCTGTGGGAGACATAGCCTGAATGGTTACGGTGTAAGACTTTTTAGCAGCGAATTCATCTTGAGAAATAGGATCTGCCAAAGCAACTACATCATCCAAAGCGGTTCTGCCGGTCACTTTTAAAGAACGGCCGGATGCTTTGTGATGGAAGTTTTTATCAATAGATGTGGTTCCGTTTGCTACGATGTCATTGGAAACTTCGCTATCTGTATCAAAAATTGCTTTGGTGCCAATGGGCAGAATGGACACATCATCAATGTTTAAAGCAGTGATAACATCACCGCTTGTCTGCATAATGCAGATGCCGGTGGGCGCGGTTACTGTGCCTTCAACGGCAGGCATAACATAGTCAAGGCTCAGCTTTGCCCAGCCGTTTTTATCAACAGTCACTTCTTCGGAAACAGTGTATAATGTTGCATCGCTGTTATCCATCATAGCTAAAACAACTTTACCGGAATCTACTGCGCTAGCGTCATTCACCTTAACCCAAGCCTCAATGGTGTAAGGCTTACCGGCTGTGGTATCAAAGTTATTTAAAGGCTTTTTAAACACAGCTTTATCAGCCAACGCCGTTCTGCCGGAATGCAGAATGCTCTGACTTAAGGGTGCACCGGCTTCTTTTGCATGATTCACTGTCGCATCAACATCCACTGTGCCACCAACAGCAGAAGCGCCGGAATTGGCTAAAGTTGCATCATCAAAAAATGCTCTGTATTTTTTTGCAACAGTCACATCATCAACATAAAACTCTTTTACACGTGTTGAAGAACTTTGGCTACTGGAGAAACCTGCCTGTATTTTTAAGAAACCGGCTGCCAGGGTAAA
>SVJT01000143.1 GCA_015068865.1 Oscillospiraceae bacterium
CAGATTGTCCTCTGCAAAGGCGTGAACGATGGCGAAGAACTGACAAAAACCCTATGTGACTTGGCAGCCTTTACCCCAATGGCAGTCAGCGTGTCTGTTGTACCTGTTGGACTCACTCGTTACCGCGAGGGGTTATATTCTTTAGAACCTTTTACAAAAGAAGATGCCCTTTCGGTGGTTAAACAGGTGGAAGAACTGCAAAAGAAATTTCTGGCAGATTTCGGGTCCCGCTTTGCTTATGTGAGTGATGAATTCTATTTGTTGGCAGGATTGCCTCTTCCGCCGGCAGAGCATTATGAGGACTTTCCCCAAATCGAAAACGGTGTGGGGATGGAAGCCAGTATGGAAGAAGAATTTTTGGCGGCACTGGAGGAAGAACCGCCTATGGGAAATCCGGGGAAAACGGTGATTGCCACAGGTGTTTTAGCATATCCTTTTATAAAAAAACTGGTGGATATGGCCAAAATGCGTTATACTAATATAGAGGCAGATGTGATTGCTGTTTCCAATAACCTGTTCGGCGGCGGTGTAACGGTGGCAGGTCTTTTGGGTGGCAGGGATTTACTGGAACAGTTACAGGGAATTACGATGGACCGACTGTTGATTACAGAATCTATGCTAAAAGCCGATGAACCCATTTTCTTGGATGATGTGACGGTGGAAGAGCTGGAACAAACCTTGAAAACCACGTTGGTGCCTTGCCGGAATGACGGGTATGATTTTTTGGAAAAACTTTTAGGGAGAGAAGACTTCCCTTATTATGAAAATGATGATATAATATAACATATATAACTCATTAGAAGGAATTTGCAACAGAAAGGCTATGGTATTTGCTATGACAAAACCTGTTGTTGCCATTATTGGCAGACCGAATGTAGGTAAATCTACATTATTTAATAAAATAGTCGGTACCCGTGTTTCCATTGTGGATGACACGCCGGGGGTTACCCGTGACAGAATTTATATGGAAAGTGAATGGAACGGTCGTGAGTTTATGCTCATTGACACAGGCGGTATCGAATCCGGCGATGATGTGATTGTATCCGGTATGCGTCGTCAGGCGGAGCTTGCCATTTCTCAGGCAGATGTGCTGCTGTTAATGACCAATGTACACGACGGTCTGGTGGCAGCGGATGCCGATGTGGCAGCAATGCTGCAGAAATCCGGTAAACCCGTGATTTTAGTTGTCAATAAGGTGGATAACGTAGGGAATCCACCTTTGGAATTATATGAGTTCTACAATCTTGGTTTGGGGGATCCGTTTCCGGTTTCCTCTATTCATGGTTTAGGTGTAGGCGATTTGCTGGATGAAATTGTCAGCCGGTTTTCTTCGATTCCTGAAGCAGAGGAAGAGGAGGATGATACCCTAAAGGTTGCTCTGGTGGGTAAGCCCAATGTGGGTAAATCATCTTTAATTAATAAAATCTTAGGAGAAGACCGTGTCATTGTCAGTAACATTGCCGGCACAACCCGCGATGCCATTGATGCCCGTGTAACCCAAAACGGAAGGGAATATACCTTTATAGATACAGCCGGTATGCGGAAACGCAGCAAGGTTGAAGAGGGCATTGAGCATTACAGTGTCATTCGTTCTTTAGCAGCAGTAGACCGTGCTGATGTTTGCGTGATTATGATTGATGCGACAGAAGGTGTTACCGAGCAGGATACAAAAATCGCCGGTTACGCGCACGAGCAGGGCAAGGGCTGTATTATTGCCGTGAATAAATGGGATTTGGTAGAAAAAGACGGCAAAACAATGGATCAGTTCCGGAAAAAAGTAGCTGAGGGTTTATCCTTTATGCTTTACGCACCGGTTGTGTTCATATCAGCTGTTACCGGTCAGCGGATTGACAGATTGTTTGAACTTGTCAATTATGTCCGCGAGCAGAACACCATGCGTATTCGTACCGGTGCATTAAATGATATTTTAAATGAAGCAACCATGCGCGTGCAACCACCTTCAGACAAAGGAAAACGCCTGAAAATATACTATATTACCCAGGCCTCCACGGCACCGCCAACATTTGTTTTGTTTGTGAATAACCGTGAATTGGCACATTTTTCTTATATTCGTTATCTTGAAAATCAAATTCGCGGTGTCTTTGGTTTGGAAGGCACGCCGGTGCGGTTTGTGCTCAGGGAACGCGGTGAGGAAAAGTAAGAATCTGAAATCATGAGGTGGCAGAGATGTATTGGTTTTTAATTTGTTCTTTAGTGGGCGGTTATTTACTTGGCAGTTTTAATGCGTCCATTATTTTCGGTAAAATATTTAAAGGAATTGACATTCGCAGTCAAGGCAGTAAAAATGCCGGCATGACGAATTCCCTCCGTGTATTTGGAAAAAAAGCTGCTGTTTTTGTGTTTTTGTTCGATCTTTTAAAATCAATAGCAGCAGTATTGATTGCCGGAACCGTTGGTAAAAAATTATTTCCGGAGATGCCGGATTTTTCGCTATATGGTCAATACTTAGCAGGCTTCGGTTCTGTTATGGGGCATAATTTTCCCGTTTATTTTAAATTTCGCGGAGGCAAGGGAATTTTGGCTTCCTGGGGCGTGATTATGATTCTTGATTGGCGCATTGCGTTGATTTTGTTGGCAGTGTTTGTGCTTGTTGTGGCAGCTACACGATATGTATCTTTGGCTTCTATTACAAGTGCCATGATTTATCCTTTGTTTGTCATTGCGTTTAATGTTGGAAATAAACAGGAAACTACGATAGCTTATATTGCATTATCTCTGGTTGTATCTGTTTTGGCAGTTTACCGGCATAAGGCAAATATTTCACGTTTGCGTTCGGGAACAGAATCAAAATTGGGTGAGAAAAAGGAGAAATAACCATGAAACAAATTGCAGTTATCGGTTCAGGCGGATGGGGAACAGCCATTGCAACAATTTTGGCGCGGAATGGACATCGTGTGAACCTTTGGTCATATTTAAAAGAAGAATCGGAAAATTTAGCCCGTGATAAAGAGAATAAACAGTTTTTGCCCGGCGTGAAATTACCCGATGAAATTCAGTTTACAGCTTCTTTGGAGGAGGCAGTACATGGTGTGGAATGTATTTTTATGGTCACACCCTCTCAGGCTATTGCATCAACAGCCCAGAAACTGTCCCCCTTTGTAAAAGAGGGAACGGTTATCATTAATGCCTCTAAAGGTCTTGAGCAGGAAACACAAAAAAGATTGTCTCAGGTGATTGGAGAAGCGATTCCGCAGGCAAAACTGGCAGTTATGTCCGGTCCGTCCCATGCAGAGGAAGCCGGTCGCGGTTTGGCAACTACGAATGTAATTGCTTCGACAAATATTGAAATTTCTCAGTATGTACAGGATATTATTATGTGTGACACCTTCCGTGTTTACACCAGTATGGATATGGTAGGCGTGGAACTGGGTGGT
>SVJT01000144.1 GCA_015068865.1 Oscillospiraceae bacterium
TGTTCTTCGGCGAGGTAGGGGAATTTAACCAGGAAGGGCTCAGCCAGCTTATCTTTGAATTTAGGGGCTAAGTTGTTATACACAACGCCTTTCTTTTTGATGATTTTAAGGCCTTCGCCTTTTCTGACGATGGCGAAAGAGGTTAAGGTTGAGCTGGTACCTTCCAGCAGATCAACCACTTCGACGTTGCAGGCTTTGGCACATTTGTAAATAAAGGTGAAGCTGAAATCGGTTTCGCCTTCTTCTAACAGAAGGTAGTCCTCAACAGTTACGCCGGTAAGCTTTGCCAGCTGTTCGGGGGTGTAACCCTTTGCTTCGCGCAGGTCTCTGATTCTGCCTGCCACTTCTTTCAAATTGTAATCCATTTTTTTTGCTCCTTTCATTTCCGTTGATTGTTTTTTGACGGCTTTGAATAAAACAAAAAAACCCGTCTCAAAATTGCTTTTGAGACGAGTTGTATAACCCGCGGTACCACTCAAATTACGGAAAATAAATTCCGTCACTCTCCAGGCTCTAACAAGCCTTTTGCCTTAACGCAGCAATACGGAAGGAGTCTACTTGCTAAATGCTTTCGGTCCTCCGACTCAGAAGTGATGGGTCATTGGAAAGCTTTGTCATTGGCTCGCAGCAACCGCCAACTCTCTCAAGACTCTGCAATCCGACCGTCTTCGTCATAGTCGTTTTTTGTGATATTCAAATGTATAATGTATTATACGCCTTGAATTTTGAAATGTCAATAGTTTTTTTCAAAAAATTTAAATTATTTTTTTAAACCTAACATTTCTACCGATTCATCGCGCATTTTATACTTTAAGATTTTGCCGGCGGCGTTCATGGGGAACTCGTTGACAAACACAAAATACTTCGGCACCTTGTGTCTTGCAATGGAGGCATTACCAAATTCCTTCATTTCGTTTTCGTCGGCGGTTTCGCCTTTGTGCAGAATAATCCAGGCACAGCATTCCTCGCCATATTTTTCATCGGGGACACCCACCACCTGCACATCGCGAACTTTGGGGTTGGTGAGATAGAATTCCTCAATTTCACGGGGGTAGAGGTTTTCACCGCCGCGGATAATCATATCCTTTAATCGGCCGGTTACTTTATAATACCCGTCCGTGGTGCGGCAACAAATATCGCCGGAATGGAGCCAGCCATCTTTATCAATGGCCTGGGCGGTGGCTTCGGGCATTTTGTAATACCCCTTCATAATGTTAAAGCCACGGGCAACAAATTCACCGCTTTCGCCGTCGGGCAGCTCTTCGCCGGTTTCGGGGTCAATAATCTTACATTCAACACCGGGGAAAGCGCTTCCAACAGTTTCTACACGATGGTCAATGTCTTCATTTACTTCGCCCATGGTGCAGCCGGGGGAAGCCTCGGTCTGACCATATACGGAAATGATTTCTTTCATATTCATTTCATCTGCCGCACGGCGCATTAAGTCTGCCGGACAGTTGGCACCCGCCATAATACCTGTGCGGATGTAAGAAAAGTCTGTTTTCGCAAAATCAGGATGGTTAAACATAGCAATAAACATAGTGGGCACGCCGTTGAAACAGGTAATGTGCTCGTCGTTTACGCAAGCCAGTGACGATTTCGGCGAAAAATAGGGAATTGGGCACAGAGTGCCGCCGTGAGTCATCATAGAAGTCATGGAAAGCACCATGCCAAAGCAATGGAACATAGGCACCTGAATCATCATACGGTCAGCGGTGGATAAATCCATTCTGTCGCCAATGGTTTTGCCGTTGTTTACAATGTTGCGGTGGGTCAGCATAACACCCTTGGGGAATCCGGTCGTGCCTGAGGTATACTGCATATTGCACACATCGTCGGGCTTTACCAAAGAGGCACGTCTGCGAACTTCTTCACGGGGAACCAGAGAAGAACGGGACAGCATTTTTTCCCAGGTTAAGCAACCGGGCATAGAAAAGCCTACCGTAACAACATTACGCAGGAAGGGGAGATTCTTGGAATAAAGGGGTTCTCCCGGTGTCAGGGTTTCCAGCTCGGGACAGAGTTCCTGAATGATTTCTTTATAATTAATGTCCTTGCAGTATTCAATCATCACCAGGGTGTGGGTATCGGACTGCTTTAACAAATATTCAATTTCGTGAATTTTATAGGCAGTATTCACCGTAACTAAAACGGCGCCAATTTTGGTTGTGGCCCAGAAGGTGATAAACCATTCAGGCACGTTGGTTGCCCAAACGGCCACATGGTCACCGGCTTTTACACCTAAGGAAATTAAAGCGGCGGCACATTCATCCACATCCCGGCGGAACTGTTCGTAGGTTCTGGTGTAATCCAGGGTTGTATATTTAAAGGCATACTGGTCGGGATATTTTGCCACCATAGTGTCCAGCACATCGGAGAACGTGGCGTCAATAACATCGTATTTTTTCCATACAAAAGTACCGGTTTTGGCTCTGTTATAATAGACGCGGTCAAAGCTTTTCTTTTCTCTTTTTAGAGAAGAGATGTAGTTAGCAAAGTGGGTGAGCACAATATCAGCATCGTTAATATCTTCGTTCCAGGCAACGCAGATAAACCCGTCAAAGTTTAGAGAAGACAGGGCGTTGATTAAGTTTTCAACCGGCAATTCACCTTCACCGATTAAAACGGTTTTGCCGTCCTTCATATCCCCGAGGCGGACATATTTAATATAGGCACCCAGGGTTTTAATAGTGGTTTCAGCAGTTTCACCGGCACCGAAATATGTGCCGCGCACATTCCAGGCAGCGCCAATAGCCGCAGAGGAGAAAAAGTTGATGATGTCAATCACTTTTTCGGTGTTGGCAAGGTAACCTACTGTTTCAAATAAAATGCCCACATCGGCTTTTTCTGCACGCAGAACAGCCTGGGAGAGCTTTTCTTTTAATACATCAAAAGAGGTTTCTTCCTCCACGCGGACAATGATGTTGGAAACGCCGGCATTTGCCGCCATATCTACATATTTTGTCACGGTTTCGGCAGTGGTTTCTTCGCTTTCCATGGGGAAGGGCATACGAAGAGCAGCCACGGAAAGACCGCGGTTAATCAGTTTTCTTTTGGCATCTGGGGTACGGTCACGACGCAGAATACTGTCGTGATGCTGACTCCGTTCCTTTAAAGCATCATAAATTTCGAACCCTGCAAAACCGTAGTCATAAGCATAACGACAAACATCGAGGAAGGAAGAACGGTTTACATTTTTGGTTGAAAAAACAATTTTCATTTGGTTTATTCCTCCTCGAAGACGATTTTATTTAAAGCATTGATATAGGCTCTGATGCTGGCGGCCACAATATCAGTTGAAATGCCGTTGCCGGAATAGAGCTTACCGTTATTTCTGAGGCGAACCAAGGCAGAGCCCAACGCTTCTTTTCCTTCGTTAACAGATAGAACCT
>SVJT01000145.1 GCA_015068865.1 Oscillospiraceae bacterium
TCGGCGGTCTGCCCGGTCTTCTCTGGCAAGTCACAAAGCTCAGTATTATACAGGTCCGGGAGTTAAACCACGGTAAAATTAAACTGTTTTTACCGGATTTAGGCAAGTTAGAGGCTATCAGAGAAATTCTTCAACCCAATATGAAGGACTACGAGCCCTATGGCATTAAGCTTGAAATTCTGCCGGAGGAAGTTACTGATCGTGTGTTACTGGATGACGGCACAGTAAAAGTAACCGCTTATCACAATCATCACCTGAAAAAAGAAGAAAATGAGCCCTGGCGCTCTTTCAGTTACAAAGTTGAAGCAGAAGGAAAAATCCTTGTCTACTCCGGCGATGTAAAAAGCTATTCTGACCTTGATGATGCCCTTTCTGAAGGTTGCAATGCCTTAATCATTGAAACAGGTCATTTTAAAGTCGATGAAGTCTATGAATATTGCAAAAGCAAAAATGTAGGCAAGGTTTTATTCAGTCATTGCGGTAAAGAAATTTTAGAGCACTACGAAGCTTCTGCTCAAAAGTTAAAAGACGCTTTTGGCGATAATGCCATAATTTGCGAAGATAGAATGGTAATAGAAATTTAAATTTTGTAGCATAAAAAAGGGTATCTTTTGATATGTTTGCATACCAAAAGATACCCTTTAAATTTCTTATTTTATATTTCAGCAATCAAGAAGCTTACGCCGCCCATAAAGGCAATACCATTTTTAAATTCCACATTCTGACTCAGTAAAACCTTTTTGCATGACGGCACATCACAAATGCGACGTTGGTCAGAAGGATTGATTGCCACTAACACTTTTTGGCCATCCAGTTCACGTTCAAACACGAAGGGATAGTTCGGTACCAAAATGTTTAAATCGGCAAAAGGAGATAACGCCTTGGTTTCCTTACGCAAAGCCACCAGCTGTTTAGTGAAAGAAAGCATAGAATCCGGATCATTCATCTGCTTCTCGACTGTCGGTGCACCTTCACGAGTGTCTGTAGGCAGATACGGTGTATCACTTTCAGAAAAACCGTGGTTTTTCTTATCATTCCACTGCATAGGCGTTCTGGCACCGGCTCTGATACCGGCACCCTCTTTAGAGGGCATATTTTCCAAAAAGTCCATACCGATTTCATCACCGTAATACACAAAGGGAACACCGGGCATGGTAAAGAGGAATACCATAGCTGCTTTCACTTCTTCCGGTGTACGGCGATATGCCAGTCTCTGCATATCGTGGTTACCGGTAATCATACCGATATAGCCTCGTTTATCAATTCTTTCCAGGTCATATAAATACCGGTCAAGATAATCGTTAATGTTACCCTTACCGTCTTTGTTAAAGTAACTATGGCCTAAATGCTCATCGGAAATACAACGGCCTTTTTCTGCACGGAACAGTCTTGTATAAGCCTTCGGACCGCTATGGAGCAAAAAGTCTAAATGGAAGCCGGTATTCACCGCATCAGAAGGTTCGCCCCACTCGGCAATCAGCAAACACTCAGGGTTCTTCTCCTGCATAAAGGCACGAATTTCATGCCAGAAAATTTTTACAAACTTAAATTCAAAATCACCCTTGATAACAGATGGTGCCATATCCACACGAAAAGCATCCACGCCCATATCCATCCAATAAGCAATAATTTTTTTCAATTCTTCTTTGGTTGCCACACAGTCAGGATGTGTCATAGGCTTCTGCCAAGGCTTATTGGGATCCGGATGTGCATAACCGTAATTTAAGGCCGGCTGACACCAGTAAAAATTATAGATAAACCGACTGTCGCGTTCACCAATGGCCGGAAGACTTCTGGGTTCTGAACAGCCAAAGAGGGAGTCAGTCCAGATATAACGATTAGTATATTCATTTTCTTCTGCCTTACAGGATTCAACAAACCAAGGATGTTCAATAGAGGTATGTCCGGCAACCAAATCAAAAATGATTCTCATACCGCGGGCGTGTACCGCATCACAAAGGGCCTTGTAGTCCTCATTGGTACCGTAACGGGGTGCTATTTTGTAAAAATCAGATACATCATAGCCTGCATCACGGAAGCTGCTGTCGTTAATGGGGTTTAACCAGATTGCTGTAAACCCTAAAGACTGTATGTAGTCCAGTTTTTCAATAATACCCTTAAGGTCGCCGATACCGTCTCCGTTTGTATCGTAAAAAGACTGGGGATAAATTTCATATACCACCGCGTCGTGAAGCCAAGTTTTTTCCATAATATTCATCCTTTCTTAGTTGCATCTTTTTATCACAAATTAATTTTCGGTATTAACACTTGCACCTGTGTGCCTTCACCTTTTTTACTGTCAACACTTAAACCGTAGTTTTCACCAAATACAAGCTTAATTCTTTGGTTCACATTACGGATGCCAATATGTTGTCCAGTAAGTTCTTTGCTGTCATGCAAATCACGACGCAAAGTTTCCAGTTCTTCTTCCGTCATGCCCACACCGTTATCCTGAATGGTAAGCTGTACATCTCCGTTAACAGTTCTTCCTATAATTCTGATGACACCAACACCTCTTTTGCGCTTGATGCCGTGTTCAATGGCATTTTCCAAAATAGGCTGCAGCGTTAGCTTCAGCATTTGACAATTATGAACTTCTTCGTCAATATCCCAGATAAAATTCAAATCATCACCATAGTTCACGCTCATAATATAGGTATAAATGTTTGCATGTTGTAATTCTTCCTCTATGGGAATCAAATAATGCTCTCCGTCTAATGAAATGTGCAATAAATTGGAAAGGGATTTAAGCATTTTGGATACTTTGTTGTTCATCCCCATTTCGCTGACAGCTGTCCAGTTAATAACATCTAATGTATTATTCAAAAAATGCGGATTGATTTGCGTTTGCAAAGCATATAACTGTGCCTGATTTAAAAGAAGCAATCTGTAATTTAACTCCTGCTCTAATTTTTCGCTTTTTTCAATGGATTTTTTAACATTCTCTGTAATATAACTAATTTCATTATTAGACATATTCTGAGAATCATTCAATTCCTGAGGCGTCAGAAAATCCAAAAGGCTCTGAATGGGAACATAAGTCCTGTATGAAATCAGAAGCGTAATAATGACCACCGATAAAAGCAACAAAATCATCATCATAATCATGTACAGAACCGTATGTTGCAACATATCTTGAAAATAAAAGTTTGGCATAATAGAGATGTACAATAAATCATACAAATCAGATTTTGTTTCTGAATAAATATAGTTACTCAAGGAATAGTCTCCTTGAGCAGAATGCGCATTTTCGTTATCTGCCAACAATTCTGAAAGTTCTGTGTACCGTTGACCGATTAAAGAAGTATTATGGCTTACATACACCGTCTTTTGAGAGTCTACCAAAAAAACATCGGCTTGTTCTTTGTTATCTTCAAGAATCGCC
>SVJT01000146.1 GCA_015068865.1 Oscillospiraceae bacterium
GAAGTTCTTTTGCGGTTGTAACCACCCGACAAAAGAACGGCTGGATTAAGCGCATTCTATTTTATAGAATGCCTTACTCCATGCCTCCCCCATCCCCCTTAAAACGACACAGGGGCGCTGCCCCTGGACCCCTTTACATAGAAAGAACACCTACATAACCCATTTATGGGTAGCTAGTAGTAATTGCATGGCTGGCAGGCCAATAAAAAACGCACTTGTGCGTAGCCAGTAAAGGGTAGGGCTATGCCCGAAATGAAAAACCACCCGCTATGCGGGTGGATATTTATTCAGTGACCGTTTTTTTTAACCTAACCCCATAATATTATCTATGGGCATAGAAATCACAAAGCCTTTGGCAGGGGTGTGCATACCGCAAGCATCGCAAATGGCTTTCATAATGTCCAGTTTTTTCTCTTTTTCGGTGATGATTAACACGGTTTCTTTTTCTTCGTTAAATTCTGCACCGAAAGAGGCCGTGCTCTCTTCGTTCATAATCCAGTTGTTGTGGAAAAAGGTGCCGCCTCGTGCCCCGACGGCTCTGGAAGCGTTCATAACCTCTTCGCTGTAGCCTTGATTAACGGTGGCGGCAATAAGAGAATATTTATGTTCAGACATCATTTCCATCTCCTTCTGAGGTTCAGTTTTTTTGTTGTCGGTATTCATCTGTTCGCAGAATTTCATAAACATACTGCTGATTCCGGTCAGGGGAATCGTATAAGTAATGCCGGTGTTTTTCTGGCTTAGTTCCAGTTCGACAAATAGTTTTTTAAGCAAACTGTCTGCCTGCGGTTTGGGCAAAACAACGGCCATCACGTCTTTTTCAGGGCCGCCCAGTCCCAAAATATCCATCATATCACTGCTGGCGGTGCCATGTGCCACAAACTGCTTGTGCAGGGAAATGTTTTCGGTTTCAAACAGGTGCATAGCCTTTGGGGTTAGTTTTTTATTGTTAATCAGCATCAGTATGCGAAATACTGCTGTTTTATGTTCTGCTGTCATATCAATCTTCCTCCAGCTCGATAATTTCATCGTATTCAATCTGCGGTGTCGGAACCTCAACAGGAACAGATTTTTTAGCCTTCATCTTATATTGCAGACCCATAATCTGAATGGCAATCAGCGGGGTTAAGGCAACCAGGGACACAACGCCGAAGGCATTGGTCATAATGTCTCCGCCGGCCATTTTGCAGGCACCGATGGTCATAGGCAATAAAAAGGTTGTTGCCATGGGACCGCTGGCAACACCGCCGGAGTCAAAGGCAATACCAACGAAAATTTTAGGGACAAATAAAGATAGTGTCAAAGCAATGGCATAGCCGGGAATGATAATCCATTGCAGGGGAATCTCAAATAAAATACGGAGCATGGAAATGCCCACACTGATGGCAACACCGATAGACATATACCTTCCAATGGATTTTTCGGAAATGGTGCCATTTGTAACCGTGTGGATTTGTTTATTTAAGATCTGAATGGCAGGCTCTGCCTTTACCATATAATATCCCACCAGGATGCCGATGGGCACGATAATGATGTGGTATTTAAGGGACATAAGGTTTTCGCCCAAAACAGAACCGACAGGGGCAAAACCGACATTAACACCACAAAGGAACAGAACAAGACCAATAAAAGTATATACAAAACCAACCAGAATTTTTAAAATCTGATGTTTGTTATAGCGCTTGGAAACGAATTGGAACACGAAGAACACAGCGACAATCGGCAGAATGGAAACAGCAACCTCTTCAGCATATTGAGGAAGCTGATATACAAAAATTTTAGCCACATCTCTTGTGTTTTGCAAAGCAAGAGCTTCTGTTCCGGTATCGACTACCGCCTGCGGACTGAAAAAGCAACCGAGAATCAAGACGGATAAAATGGGACCCACACTGGAAAGGGCGACCAGACCGAAGCTGTCGCTGGTGGAGTCTTTTCCATGCCCCATAGAAGCCATACCCAAACCGAAAGCCATGATAAAGGGGACAGTAATGGGACCGGTGGTTACACCGCCGGAGTCAAATGCCACACTTAAAAATTCCTTGGGGACAAAGAAGGAGAGGATGAGCACAGCTACATATAACACAATTAAGATAACAGAAAGGTTAATGTGAAACTTTGTTCTGAGCACAGCGACCATCAAAAACAACCCGACACCCAAAGCAACGGACAGAATTAGTGTTAAATTAGGAATGGAGGGCACCTGAGTGGCAAGAACCTGTAAATCGGGTTCGGCGATGGTGATTAAAATGCCCATGACCAGGCTGACGAGGAGGATAACAATCAGAGTTTTGGCTTTAGACAGGCTGGCACCAATGCCTTCGCCCAAGGGCGTCATAGCCATTTCGGCACCAAGCTGGAAAAAACCCATGCCAAACACCAGCATTACCGCACCAACCGTAAACAGAACAATGTTATCCAGTTCGATGGGTGCGATAAAAATGCTGAGCAACAGCACAATCGCCGTTATAGGCAAAATAGCAGAAAGAGATTCTACAACCTTTTCCTTTAATTTTAGATTCACGATGGGTTCTCCTTTCTGTCAGGTTGATATATGACAACCAAAACTGCATATAATTTAATTATATCATATTTTATAATATATCGCAAGGATAGGAAAAAGGGATTTTTCATACAAAAATGACAAAATTTTAGGAAATATTCTAAATGTTGATTTTATCATAAATATATGATATAATAAAATAGAATATATGCTAAAATGCCATTAGTGTATAGTTTTCTGGTTTAAATATCAAAAAAGATTATAAGAAAGAAGATGCTGCAAACATGGCAATCACCTACGAACGGAAAAAACAAAAACAAAATAATATTATTTATACAGTTGTGGCTGCAATCCTGATTTGTGCAGTGTTTTTGACGATGGTTAGTTCTTTTTATAATGAAGCGGAAGAAGAAGCATATGAAATGCTGCACATCCAGACAAAACAGATAAAAGATGACCTGACGCTGCAGATAAAATCAGACAGGGAAAATCTTATTACCATGGCGAACTTTGCAGCAAAACTCTATATTAACGGTGAAGGCTATGATTTGATGTTTAAATCCTTTAAACCAATCGGGCTGTTTTCTAATATCGGCATATTAAACCCCGACAATACCTTTGTCACCAAAGCGGGTATGCTGGATTTAAACGGTAAAATTTCTTTCGAGGAGGAAGCCACCCGCGGGGCGTATATAAGCGGCAGAATTCCGGACCTTACAAGAGAGGGGAAAGAGATAATAAGAAGTGCCGTACCGATTGTCGCTCAGGATAAAACGGTGGGTATTTTATATGGCGTGATCCATCTT
>SVJT01000147.1 GCA_015068865.1 Oscillospiraceae bacterium
TGCCGTTTCGGAAGCTGATGCCGAAACAACGATGGTATACTCCATTGCCCCAACCCTGGAAAGCTCATTTGTCAGCTGAACCACAGAGGAATTCTTTTGACCAATGGCAACATAAATACAGATAACACCTGTATTTTTCTGGTTCATAATGGTATCAATAGCAATTTCGGTTTTACCGGTCTGTCTGTCACCGATAATAAGCTCACGCTGACCGCGGCCGATGGGAATCATGCTGTCAATAGCCTTAATACCGGTTTGCAGGGGCACAGAAACGCTTTTTCTTTCAATGATACCGGGAGCTTCAGACTCAATCGGTCTTTCCTCTTTTGTATCAATAGGGCCTTTGCCGTCGATTGGATTACCCAAAGCATCTACAACACGGCCTAAAAGAGCTTCGCCTACGGGCACGGAAACAACACGTCCGGTGCGTTTTACCGTTGTGCCTTCTCTAATGTCATTTTCATCAGACAAAAGTGCAACAGATACCGTATCGCTCTCTAAGTTTTGTGCCATACCAAAGCTGCCGTCTTCAAATTCAACCAGCTCACTTGCCATACAGTCGCGAAGACCGTATACTCTGGCGATACCGTCACCAACCAGGATAACTGTACCTGTTTCACGCATTTCAATCCGTGATTTATATTGCTTAATTTGTTCTTTGATAATATTACTGATTTCTTCAGGTTTAGTACTCATCTGCTTATCACATCCTTTAAATCACCAAGACGTTGACGCAGGCTTGCGTCTATAACTTTTCCGTCTATTTCAATTATCATACCGCCTAAAATCTCGCTGTCAACCGCTGTTTCCAGGATTACAGGATTACCAAACTTTGCATGAAGTTTTTCTTTGACGGCGTTTTCTTCTTCCTGAGTCAGCGAAACAGCACTGGTTACCTTCGCTGTTAAGATGTTGCTTGACGCCGAGAGAAGATTTTCGTATTCTATTGCGGCATCTGCAAAAAAGCCAACATATCTTTTCTCACAAAGAAGTTTTAAAAATGAAACGGCATATTCGTGCAAGGAGCTAAAAGCCCCATCAACAGCAGCTAAACGCTCGCTTAAAGGGATTGCCGGTGAAGAAAGAAGGTCAACATACTCGCTGTTTTCTTCAAAGGTCTTTACCATACGGCCCAAAGCCTCTGAAACTTCTTTCTGGCAATTTTCTTCTGATGCAAGCATAAAGAGTGCTGTGGCATATTCTTTACTCATTTGCATCATTATCATCACCTATTGTTTTAATTGCAGAATCAATCATGCTGCGATGGTCGTCCAAGTTAATTTCTCTGGAAAGGAGCTTTTCTGTTAAAGCAGTAGAGACACTAACAATTTCTTTCTTAATGCCCTCTGTTGCCTTTTTACGCTCTAAGACAGCTTCGGTTTCAGCCTGGCGGATAATACCATCGGCTTTGTCCTTTGCTTCTTCCAGAATTTTTTCACTACGCCATTTAGCACTGTCAGTTGCCTTTTGCATAATCGCCTCTGCCTCGGCGTCAGCACTGTCCATCTTTTCCTTCCAGTAGTTTTCGCTTTCCTCAGCCTTTTCTTTAGCTTCGTCGGCAGCACGATAAAGCTTGTCCAAATCTGCTTGGCGATTGGCAAGCATCTTCTTAACAGGCTTAAACAAAAACTTCTTAATCAGAAAAAACAATATGATAAGATTTGCGATTGAAATTAGAATCTGCCAAAGGTTGACAGAAATAACATCCAAAGATTGCATGGTTTATTCACTCCAAATTATATCGCGTAGGTTATTAGCCGATAGCACTTTTCAAAATTTCGATAAACATATTCGGTGCTACGAAAATAAGTAAAATAGCGATAACCAACGCATACAGACCTGTGGTTTCGGCAATGGCACAACCCATCAGCATGGTTGTGGTAACATCACCTTTAGATTCAGGCTGACGACCAATAGCTTCGCAGGCTTTTGCAACCGCATTACCTTCACCAATACCGGGGCCGATACCGGCAATCATAGCCGTACCTGCACCTAAAGCGCAACAACCTAAAACAATAGCAACTGCAATTTCTAACATTTTTTACTACCTCCAACTTTTAATTTACTTTTGTTTTTTTAATTTTCTTTTTTCATATATCTCAGCAGGAAATCCGCTTGCAACATACAGCATTGTAAGCATTGCAAAAATATATGCCTGCAGCAGACCGCTGAAAATATCAAAATAAATAGAAAGAATCGCGGGTAATCCGATTTGTAAAAACGGAATTTCCCCTAAAACGCCGGGCAGAAACTTAAAAATCATTGATGATAATCCCTGTAATCCGGTTGCAACCAAAACAGAAATAACGGAACCGGATAAAACATTACCATAATGACGAAAAGCCATAGAAATCGGCGTGGCAACCTCGCTGATAATGTTAAGCGGGGCCAGTAGTGGCACCGGATCACCAAAGGATTTTACGTATTGTATCGGACCGCCTTTGAACTTATAATATGTTATTAAAACAAAAACTATAAGAGCCCAACCGCCAACAATGTTTACATCGGAAGTCGGTGCATAAAGCCCTAAAAGTGCCAATAAACTGGATACAGCTGAAAGGGCCAAAACGGCAGTGATAAAAGGAGCGAAACCAGAGAAATATTTTCCCATATTACCGTCAACCATATTTTCCACCTTTTCCACAATCCATTCTGCTACATGGTGCCGGGTGGTCAGCTTTCCGTTGTTAATGCCATGGGTTAAAAATAAACACAACCCAAAAACTGCAACAACCACACAAAGGGAATTAACCTGAGATTCCGTGATTGGCAAATTCTGTATAGGCATTGGCAATGTAAAATAGATGTCTGCACCGGTAATATCAATGCCGGCCGACGGGGCGTTGGTTAAGATTTTTATGATAATAGCTACCAAAAACGGTAGAACCATCATGCTGATATATAGTATATCAACTGTAAAGAACCAGCGGTTTTTATTATTCATCTTGTGCTGATTCCTCCTTTTTTAAGTTAAAGTTATCTTTATATGCTTTACACAAAATAGCAAAATGCGAAAGGAATAAAGAAATAATCACAGCCAGGGTTGAACACCAGGGCACTACTACGCCAATTACAATTAAAGCGAATAAAGCCAAGGTACGCAGCATATGCGAAAGCTTCATAATTTTCTTGGCGTCGTCTTCTTGAGCTACAACTGCTTTTTGAACAAAAAGACCCATGGTGTAAAAGTTAAGAACCATAACAGAGGCGCCCCAAAGGTTCCCCAAAAGCACCGTGTAGTCCCATTTGCCGATTAGCAGAAAAATTGCTTGCATAATAAG
>SVJT01000148.1 GCA_015068865.1 Oscillospiraceae bacterium
TTGAAAAACAAATTGAATTTTTAAAGTCACATTCCGAATATGCTTTTGTCGGCACGGGATTTAGGGGGTTTGACGGAGTTGAAGAAGGAATTGTAGGAAATTTACCTGAAATCCCAAACACAAAGAATTTAATTAAGGGTTCGCCGTATTTACATCCTTCTGTTATGTTCAGACGGGAGGCTATTATGTCTGTTGGCGGTTATAGCGAGAAGCCGTATGCTATTAGGCGTGCGCAGGATTATGAGCTGTTCATGAGAATGGCATCTAAAAAGCTGTGCGGGTACAACATGCAGGAACCGCTTATCCGTTACTTTTATCGACAGCAGCTTGGCCAAAAGAAGCGTTCCGTTCAAACTGTGATAGATGAAATTCAAATCCGATACAATGGTTATAGACAATTACAAGTGAAGCCTTGGATATATATTTTTATATTTATTCCTGTTTATGTATATATCAAGCAGGGGATCATCAGTTTTTTTAAAACAGTTAAGAAAAAATAACGAAGAGTGCCAGGGAGAAAAGGAGTTCTAAGAAATGTTGAAAGTAGCATTTGTTATTGGAACAATGGGCAACGGTGGTGCAGAAAGAGTTATTGCCGCCTTAGCCAATGAATTGGCATCAAATGGGGCAGAAGTTAGAATTATCACTATATACGGAAATCGTCAGCACTATGCTCTTGCAGACGGTGTAGAAATGTTTCCGGTTAGTTTCAAAGCAAATCTTCGTCTGTTGCGACCTGTAGAAAGAATCAAAGCTATCAGGAAGGCGATTACAGACTTTAAACCAGATAGTGTTGTCTCATTTTTAGCTGATGTCAATATTCATACGATACTCGCATGCCGAGGGCTTTCTGTTCCAATCATTGTGAGTGAGAGAAATGATCCTACGAAATCCCCTAGGCAAGCATGGCTTAGAAAGCTTCGCAATAGCTTATATAAAAAAGCTCATGGGTTAGTGTTTCAAACACCGGATGCAGCGAGCTATTTTGTGCCTTATTTAAAGGCAAATAACAAAACGACCATCATTCCTAATCCGCTGACGCCGAATTTGCCTGTTTATGAGCATGATGAGGCCAATACAAGGCTGATTACCGCATGTCGTTTAAATGAACAGAAGAATTTGCCTATGATGATTGATGCGATAGCTGAGCTGAAAGAATCGGGCTTGTTATTATCTCTGGATATTTTTGGAGAAGGTCCACTTCGAAACTCCCTGCAGCAGCGTATTGAAGCTAGAAATGCGACAGACTATATTAAGCTTCGCGGCTTTTCGAAAGACATTCACAGGGAAATGGCGCAGAGTGCTTGCTTTGTGATTTCTTCGGATTACGAAGGTATTTCAAATTCTATGTTGGAAGCCTTGGCAATAGGTGTTCCTGTTGTGGCTACGGATTGTCCTGTTGGTGGCGCAAGGATGTTTATTCAAAACGGTGAAACCGGTTATCTGGTTCCTGTGGGAGATAAGGAAGCCTTCAAACGTGCTATTTCAGATGTTATGGAAAACAGAGAAAAGGCACGTGCTATGGGGCATAGTGCCATGGCATTACGTAACACGCTGGATGTAACTGCAATTACCAGGCAGTGGACAGAGTTTATTAGTGCAGTATTAGAGAAAGGCGGAATCTGCAACAATGGTCAATAGAGGTTCTGGTGTAAAAGTTAAGGAGATTTTAATTACCTTTGCCTTGTTTGTTTATGTATGCATTTGTGCGTTGTATAAAGACGGGAATCCTTATTTGCTGCATTGGCTGGGTATCGTTATATTTTTTTATGGTATTTATACGTGGAAGGTTAAAACGGATTCCTCGTGGTTTTCTCCTTACACGATATTATTTTTGTTTTTTGTTTTGTTCAATTACGGCATGCCGATTATGTGGGCGTTTAACATTCATCGCGGAAGTGAAATCGGAACACACGAAATGTATTATTACAGCCGCTACATTCCAAGCCAGAGCGACCTGATAGAGGTGCAGTGGTATGTTTGCCTTGCTATGTTGCTGTTTCATTTTGGTGCCCTGCTTTTTGCCAAAAGAAACAGCGGTACAAAGGAACCGGCGAGGGAAATAGGGCCTGTTACGGACTACAGCACCATTGAGAATGCTATGCGAACTGTGGGTGGCCTGGTTTTGTGTGTTATGGCGCCCATTGCCATTTACTCAAAACTGCAGGAGGTTATCATTGCCCAAAGCTATGGCTACCAGGCATTGTATTATGGCGCATACAGCACCCAGAGCGGATATACACAAATTCTTATGTATCTATTTTTCCCTTCTCTGGTGTGTTACTTGATCGGAAATAGGTATTCTAAAAAATCCCGTTTTATTGCATATTCTATTTTCGGGCTGTATGCTCTTTTGGGGATTTTGTCTGGTGACAGAGGCAACTGGCTGTACTCTTTGATGATTTTGATTTGGCTACACACTCATTATATTAAAATGCCGATGCGAACCTATGTGTTTTTGGTTGCCGCAGGCATAATAGGTATTTATCTTTTGCACGCCATCACGGCTGTGCGCAACACAGGTCTGAACGAACTTTCAATGGACATGTTTTTAGAGGTGTTCAGTGCAGAGGAATCTCCCATTGTAGATGCTTTTTTTGAAATGGGAGGCACTATGGGCATTATCACATATTTTTTGCATTTCGGTAACGGAATTTATCCGTATGAGAATACATATCTTGTGGCGATTTTGGGGGCACTTTCCTCGCGTGTTCTAACATTTTTCGGCTTGAAACCGATATTGATCAGCAATTGGTTTTCGCAGACTCATCTGGGGCTGGATGATTATGGCACTGGATTTTCTATGCTAGGCGAGGCTTTCGTAAACGGTGGATATTATGGAGGTCTTGTCTATATGTTCGTGTGGGGCATTATTTTGGGCAAGTTGGTGCAAGCTGCACCTAGAAATGATAAGCACGCTTCTCCTATAAGGTTATTTGTTGCCACAGCCAGTCTTAATGTGGTTGTTGGCTTTGCAAGAAATCCTTCGTATCTGGTTGTTAAGGAACTTTTGTATGGTGTGCTGTTTATGTTTGTGTTGATTTATATTTTTTCCGGTAAGTTTAAAAAAGACTTTTACAGTATTAAAGGATGAGGGGAGAGTATAGTGAATAAATTATTAAAATTGATTACAGACAAACGATACCGGTTTTCTGTGCTTTCTGCTCATGGATTTTTAAATTTTATGTCCGATGAATGGTTTTTGAAAAGAAAGTATCGTCTTGTTATGGGCAAGCCCCTTAACTTAAAGAATCCGAAAACCTATAATGAAAAACTGCAAT
>SVJT01000149.1 GCA_015068865.1 Oscillospiraceae bacterium
GTAACCACCCGACAAAAGAACGGCTGGATTAAGCGCATTCTATTTTATAGAATGCCTTACTCCATGCCTCCCCCGCCCCCCTTAAAACGACACAGGGGCTTCGCCCCTGGACCCCTTGATTGCCGATAGGAAATATCATTTCTATCCGTTAAAATATAAACTCCATTTATTACGACAAAAGGGTTTGTCTCATTTCATAAGACAAACCCTTTATCATTGTTATTATGTTCTAACGAAAAGCTAAACTCACGCTTTGCCGTCGCAACCCAAAACGTTAACCAGTTTTTTCTTAACCAGGTCTTTAATAGCAGCACGAGCAGGAGACAGATACTGTCTGGGGTCGAAGTGTGCCGGATTTTCAGCCATGTACTTACGGATAGAACCGGTCATAGCCAGACGCAGGTCAGAGTCAATGTTAATCTTACATACAGCAGATTTAGCAGCTTCGCGCAGCATTTCTTCGGGGATACCGATAGCATCGGGCATATTACCGCCGTTAGCATTGATCATTTCAACAAATTCGGGGATAACGCTGCTGGCACCGTGCAGAACGATGGGGAAGTTCGGCAGACGCTTTTCAACTTCTTTTAAGATGTCGAAACGCAGCTGGGGTTTCTGACCGGGTTTGAATTTGTATGCACCGTGGCTGGTACCGATAGCGATTGCCAAAGAGTCAACGCCGGTACGGGTAACGAATTCTTCAACTTCAGAAGGACGGGTGTAAGAAGCGTCTTCATCAGAAACGTTAACATCGTCTTCAATACCTGCCAGACGACCTAATTCACCTTCAACAACAACGCCACGTTCGTGAGCATATTCAACAACCTTCTTGGTCAGCTCAATGTTGTCTTCGAAAGAATGATGAGAACCGTCGATCATAACGGAGGTGAAACCGCCGTCGATACAGGACTTACACAGTTCGAAGCTGTCACCATGGTCTAAGTGCAGACAGATGGGCAGATCGGTTTCGATTAAAGCAGCTTCAACCAGCTTTACTAAGTAAGTGTGGTTAGCATACTTTCTTGCACCTGCAGAAACCTGCAGAATCAGGGGAGCATTTACTTCTTTAGCAGCTTCAGTGATACCCTGAATGATTTCCATGTTGTTTACGTTAAAAGCACCGATAGCGTAGCCGCCGTCATATGCTTTCTGGAACATTTCCTTAGATGTTACTAATGCCATTTATTACAACTCCTTATAATTTTTTTCGAATACTATTGTACCAAAATTAAGCGCTAAAATCAATAGGAAAATTGAATAAACTGACATTTTTTTCACAAAAATTTTTAAGCTAATGTTATGAAAGATTCTTTTCAAAAAAAAGACTGTCAAACTCTTTGGGCGAAACAGAAAAAACGAGTCCCAATGTCACAGCGCCGAGGGCTTCGGAAATATCCATTTTTCTAACAGGCAGATTGACCAAAAACTCCTGTGGCTCCAATATATTTCCTTTTAAGGTCGCAATGGAACGTTGCAAGCAGCAGAAGAAAGAAATCCCCTCTTCATCGTTTCGAATACTGGAGGCTGTTATCGTGGAAAGAGGGTTTAAACCGTACGTAATCAGCAGCGACTGTCTGGGCCAGGCAGAAAACTGTTCATCTGCATTTAATACCGTCACATAATCCCCTGTGCAAGACAAATCAACAGGTTTATGGAGTAATACAACATCTCTCTTCTCTTCCTCTTTCATCGGCAAAAACAGGTATTCATACTCCCCTTCGTCAAAGCCTTTGGAAAAACCTGTTTTTTTATGCGAAAGCATCCTTGTCATTACATTATAAATGCGGTTCTTTTCCTCAGCGATCGACACCGTTATCACAGTATCCACTCCCGTTTTATCTTTTTTTCTATTGTTGCAAAAAACATTATTTTTATACAACCGTCATAAATGCCGTTTCCTCCGAATAAAGTAAACTGTGTGGAGTTTCATAAAAGGAGGAGCAAAACAATGCAAATAGATTTTAAAAACGAAACCTTGCCCATTAGTGAACTGAAATGGACACGTTCTGTTACTTTGATGGCAGAAGGGGATGTGATTGTTCCGGATATCAAACCGGACATTTGCGAAATTCTATTAACCGAAGCCCATCCGGTCATCAACTCTCAAAGCCTTTCAGGTGACAAGTTGAGCATCTCCGGCACGGTAACTGTTCATATTGTATATCTTCCGGAGCCAAACGGTTTACCTAAATCCATCCAAACCAAATTCGACTTCCATGATACTCTTGACCTTCCCGATGGCGAGCCGTTAAACATCAACGTAAAAGCCTCTGCAGAGCACATTGAGTTTTCGCTGATTAATTCACGAAAATTAAATATCAAAACTGCAATTTCCCTCAGTGCCCACGGCTATAAAAAGCAGGAGCTGACTTTGTTAACAGATGTACACCCTGATTCACCCCTAAAGATCCGCAAAAAGCATTTAACCACTTTTCAGGTTGTTGCCGATACCAAACGTGAACTTATGATTACCGAATCTTTAGAGGTTCCGTCCGCCAAACCGGACATTGATGAAATCATCAGGCTTTGTGTTAAACCTTTAAAGGGTGATTGTAAAATCAGCGCCGGTTGCATACTTTTAAAGGGCAATCTGCTGATCGATACTCTTTATTGCGGTTTAGATGCAGATGCCGGTGTACAGCATATGGAGCACGACCTTTCTTTCAGCGAATTGCAAGAGGTCGAGGGACTCGATGAAGATTGTCTCTGCAACGTGACCTATGATGTCAAAAACATATATTATTCCGTGAAGGAAGATGCAAACGGTGAAGACCGCATTATCAATTTAGATGTGGTGCTGCAGGCAGATATTACCGCCTCCAAAACCCAAAGCATTGAAATTATCGACGACTGTTACAGCACTGCCGGCATTGCTCAATTGCAAACGGAAAGAAAGCTTTTGGATGAATTGTTAATCGAAGGCATCAGCCACGAGAGCATCAAGGAAATTCTCACCGTTCCGGAAGAAGTTCCCGCTGCCGGAGCTGTTTACAGTCTCCATTGCAAACCCAGAATCACAGAAGTAAGCATTGTGGATGAAACCATCAGAGTACAAGGCAAATTAGCCGCTTTTGTATTATATGGTTGCGTTGATGCAGACACCCCTATGTACAGTTTGATCGGAGAATTTGACTTTAGTCACATCATCCCCGTTGAAGGCATTGATGCTTCTGCCATCTGCGAATGTGGTGTTACAGAGCAAGGTGTCAGCTTTACATTGAATGCCTTCAACG